>JAWOFY010000231.1:0-8243 GCA_046497285.1 Candidatus Hydrogenedentota bacterium | reverse complement strand
TACGCCACTGCGGCGCCTTGCTTCACGAGCCGCCGGGTGAGACGGAACAGAATCTCCCGCTCCCCTTGGCTTAACGCCGACGCTGGATCATCGAGCACCAGCAGCGACGGCGCGCGGGCCACGGCCTTGGCGATCTCGAGCAACTGCCGCTCCGCCGTTCCAAGGCGGCAAACCTTGCGGCGCGTTTCCAGGGGGATACCGAAGTCTTCGAGCACCCGCCGCGCGCGCAGATAGAGCGTGGGCCGGTCGACTGCCAAGCCGCACCATTTCCGGGGCATGTCGCCGAGAAACATGTTTTGGCCCACCGTCATCGCCGGGATCAGGCTGAACGCTTGGTGAACCGTCGCGATGCCATGGCGAAACGCGCTCGCGGGCGTATTCAACACAACCCGCCGCCCACCCACTTGGATATAACCGCTCGTGGGCGGAATGGCGCCCTCAAGGATGCCCGCCAGCACGCTCTTGCCCGCCCCGCTCTCGCCAATCACGCCATGAACTTCGCCGGGATGAAAGCTCAGGGAAACATTATCCAACGCCACGGTGTCCGCATACACCTTGCGGAGATTCACGAGGTCTACCACACCCTCCGTGGTCATGCGCGTCCACCCATGATCGCTTCTTTTCCTCAACGCTAAGGGGGTGCGCCGTTATATGTGACTACCCCCGCTAAGGGATGGTTGACGACAAGCCCCCACGCCCCCCTTCGCGGGAGGAGGGGCGTGGGGGGTAGACCTAGGTCAAGGGGCTTTTTACGTCACGGATTCCCATTGCCCCGACTCGCTGGAGTTGTATGCCGCCTCCATTACGCGAACGGCTTCGAAGGAGGCTTGCAGATCCGCTTCAAGCTCTTCTTCGGGGATCTCATCGCGAAGCACCGCGATCAACCGATCCACGCGGTCGGGCACGCTGTCAATACCCTCCATCATTTCCTCGGAGTGTCCGGGGCCAGCGTGGTGATAGCGGGACCCATCGAACCATAACGTCCGCTCCGAGCCTGTGATCTCCAGACCGCTTATACCCGCGGTTTGCGTCCATCCCGCCTCGACCGTGGCGAGAATGTCGTTGTCGAGCTTCATCTGCGCCACGCCGAAGTCGTCGACCTCCGTGTAATTGCCGGATTCGTTGCGGATGGAGGCTACAATTTCGTCGGCGCTACCGAAAAAGCTCAGTATCAGGTGAATGGCGTGGGTGCCCAAGTCCAGGAATCCGCCGCCACCCGCCAGTTCCGGGTCGGTGAACCAAGCCAAGTCGGGATCGTCGAACCAGCCTTCATAGGCCGCGGGATGCGCTTCGCGATAGCGGACCCGCGTAATGTCGCCGAAGGCGCCCTCGTCGATGAGTTCTTTCGCTGCTTGCATTCGGCCCGAGAACGGCAAGAAATACCCCGCGAACAGCGTGGTCCCATGTTCGTCAAGGAGTTCCTGGACCACAGCGAGGTCTTGCGTGTTCGTCACCAGCGGCTTTTCGCAAAACACCGGTTTGCCCGTGGGCAATGTCTTTTCCAGCAAGTGGAGATGGCGGGCGGTCTCCGAGCAAATGACGAACCCATCCACATCGGGATTCTCCACGACCGCATCCAAGTCCGCCTCGAATTGGGAGTTGAACTGATTGGCGTACCGCTGGCCCCGTTCTTCGTTGTCGTCCCACACAGAAATCGCGCGGCGATCCTGTTGCTGCGCCAGGTTGATCATGAAATTTCGCGTGTGGATATGGGCGGTGGATAACACGGCGATGTTGAACACCTCATCATCCGCCGCGGCTCCCTGAGCCCCGTGCAACACGAACGGCGCTGACGCCGTTGCGACTGAAGCGGTGCGCAGGAAACTGCGCCGGCTTACGTCATACTTTTTCTTCATTGGCTTACTCCTTTCCGTTTGGCCTCTACTTCTCTCTGTGATCAAGGGTAGGCTCCAGGCAGGCCTTTACGCAGAGCGGCGGCTTGCCCTTGTTTTCCTTAGCGTCATTATATGAAGTACCATAAAGCACGCCAAATACGTAATCAAGCGTAGGGCATTTCGGAGAATAGCTTCAGCACACAAAGAGAAAGGCCGGCGTCATGAGCATATTCAGTCAGTGCGCGCGCGCAGCAATAGGTGTAACTCTTGTAGCGGGGGCCTTGGTCCCCATGGGCGCCGTCAGCCAAGAGCCTGAGAGTCCCTTGGAAGCGGTGCGGACCTTCGCGAACACCGTGCTCGAGAAAGGCGAAGATCGGTGGAGTGGGGAGGAGACCCCCTTGTTGCCCGATGGCGTCAATGTGGACACAGGCGAACCGGTGGAATGGATATACGACGGAGAGCATTTCATTATCCACAATCTCGCCAGTCAGCAGAATCTGTTCCGCACGCTGGCGGGCTTGACGAACCTTACGGGGGAGGAACGCTACCGGGCCGCCGCCGAGGAGGCCATTGAGTATCACTTCGATGAACTTCGCAGCGAACGCGGCCTTTTGCGATGGGGCGGGCATCAGATCATCGATCTCGCCACGCTTGAGCCGGTGGGGCATTTCGACGCGGATTGCCACGAATTTAAGAACCACTTCCCCTACTACGAGCTGATGGCCGATGTGGATAGCGAGGCCACGGTGGATTTCCTCCGCGCGTTCTGGAACGCCCATATCATGGACTGGGAGCGCCTTGATATGAACCGGCACGGTCCCTACGGTAAGGAAATGGGGGACCTCTGGGACAACGGGTTCGAGCAGCCCGAGCCCTTCTTCGAGGGGCGAGGCCTCACCTTCATCAACTGCGGCTCGGACCTCATCTACGCGGGCGGTATGCTTTATCTCCTCAATGACGAGGAAGGCGCATTGACATGGGGCAAACGCCTCGCCGAACAGTACGTCCGCGCCCGCCATCCGGAGACAGGCCTAGGCGTCTATCAGTACAGCAAGCCCGAGCAACGCGAGGAACCGCCCGAAACCGGTCCGCTCGAAGGCCGCCTGACCTGGTCGTCCTATGGCGATCGCGCCATGAATCAGTTTGGCGATGAGTTCGGCGATGTGGCCCGGGAAGGCTGGGTGTTATGGGGCTACCAGCCACGGGGCATTTATGTCAGCAACGCCTTGATACAGCTCGAATTGGCCGAGCGGCTGGGCGAGCAGGGCGAGGAACTATTGGAGTGGACCACGGACGGCATGAAGGCTTACATCGAACACGCGTACGAACCCGGGGAGAATCAGTTCCGTCCGATGTGGGCTGACGGCACAGACCTCACCGGTCACGTTATTCAGCGCACCGGCTATTACGGCAGCGAAGGAACCGAAATCACGCCGCGTACGGCCGGCAGCGGGTTCTTGTTCTCCTATTCGCGCGCGTATCGGTTAACCGGGGATCCCGCCTTGTGGGAGGCCGTGCGGTCCATGGCGCAAGGCTTGAACCTTGGCGATCTCGGGAGCGCGCCTGGGGAGGACGTCGACGTGAACTTCGACACTAGCCGCAGTGATCCCGACGCCCTCTTCGCCATCCTCGAGATAAGCCGCACCGCCGATGAGCCTGCTTATCTTGAGCTGGCGGAAGCGATCGGGGATAACATCATTGACGACCGCTACCACGACGGTTTCTTTTTGCCGAGCTCAGACCACATCAACGCAAAGTTCGACGCCGTGGAACCGCTGGCCTTACTGAGCCTGGAAGCCGCGCTGCGGGGCGAGCCCGACGCCGTGCCTATCTACAGCGGCGGCAGCGGCTACCTTCATGCCCGTTTCGACGGCATGGGCCGAACCTATGACCGCAACGCCATCTGGAGCCAAACACGGGATTGAATCAGGCTTAGCGAAAAGGGGCCTCACACACGGCTACGTGAGCCCGCTCAGCCCGCCGTGCCGCCGATGGTGAGTTCACGAATGCGCAAGGTGGGCTGGGCGTCGCTCACGGGGGCGCCTTGGCCGGCCTTGCCGCAGGTCCCGATGGCGAAGCCGAGGTCGTTGCCGATCATCTCCACCGCTTGGAGCGTATCCGGGCCGTTGCCGATCAGGTTGGCCCCGCGCACGGGCGTCTCGGCCTTGCCGTTGCGAATGAGGTAGCCCTCGCTGACGTCGAAGACGTAATCGCCGTTGAGGGGATTCACTTGGCCGCCGCCCATTTTGCGTACAAACAGGCCGGATTCCGTTGAGGCGAGGATCTCTGCGGGGTCATCGGTTCCGGGTTCGACGAACGTGTTGGTCATGCGGGGGATCGGCTTGTGCTGATAGGATTGCCGCCGTCCGTTGCCCGTGGGCTCCATGTTCATCCGGCGGGCCGTGCGCGTGTCGTTCATGAATCCCACGAGCACGCCCTGATCGATGAGTACCGTCCGGCCGCCCGGTTCGCCCTCGTCATCCACGGACAGCGTACCTCGCTTGCGCGGCAAGGTGGCGTCGTCCACCACGGTCACGCCCGGCACGGCGATGGTCTCGCCGAGGCGGCCGCAATACTTGGACAATCCCTTGTCGATGTGGTCGGCTTCCAGCCCGTGGCCCACGGCTTCGTGGATCATGGTCCCGCCCGCCTCGCTGCTGAGCACGACCGGCATGCGGCCCGTGGGCGCGGGGTCCGCTTCGAGCATTAGCACGGCCCGCCGCGCCGCGTCCGCCGCTAACGCCTCGGGATTGATCTCGTCGAACAGCTCAAAGCCCATCGCGCCGCCCGCTGGCTCGTAGCCGGTTTGGATGAGACCGTCATCCGCAGCGACGGCTTGAACCATGAATATGACCTGCGGCCGAAAATCTTCCACGAAACGTCCTTCCGAATTCACGATGACCACCCGGCGCAAGGCGTCCGCGTACGTGACCGCTACTTGCCGAATGCGCGGATCAACAGCGCGCGCCGCACCGTTGGCCGCCCGCACCAGCTCGAGCTTGCGCGGCGTTTCCACGGTGTTTGGCGCGATCTTCACCGGCATCCGATGACGCTCCGGCGTGAAGCCGAAGTTATACGCCTTTTTCTCCGCTGAGACTCCGTCCGCCACGGTCTCCGCCGCCTTGAGCAGCCCGTCCAGCGACACATCATTGGAATGCGCGTACAACGTGCGGTCGCCCGCCAGCACGCGGATGCCCGCCCCGATGTCGGTCCCCTGCGTGATGCGTTCGGCCTTGTTGTCCTCAAACCCGACCATGGTCATGGTCTTCTCTTCGTAATAGATCTCGCCGAGGTCACCGCCATTGATCAACGCGCGGGACAGGATTGCTTCGGCATGTTGCTGCAAGAAATCGATCATGGATTCGGGGCCTCTCCATTCAGAGCTTGGATTCATTGGGAATGATGCGGCAAGCATACCCTTGCGCACACGGCGGACGCAACGCCGCGCTCATCTGCATTCGGGCGATGAGACAGCGATTGCCGGGGCTCCCCGATGGGTCGCAGAGGGAGCATTCAAAAGCCTATTCGGGTACGACTGGCTGTATCCAGGCTGTCTCGTGTTCGCCTTCAGCGAAGTAGTTCTCCTTCTCCTTTGACGAGACGATCTTGGCCCGCACGTAGATTTCGTCGCCGGTCGTCTCGTAGACGGCGTGATTCCCCCGAACTTCTTCCAGCACGGCGCCAATATCGTCGCTGTAGCGCTTCGTCGTGGGGATGGGTTCACCATCACCGTCGAGCACTTCCTCTCGCGACGGGTCGTACCCTTCGCGTGTGCCGATGAACTGAATGGTGTAACTCACGCCGGGCTCGGGGTCCACGGCAACGGAGAACTTCCCGTCGTCAAAACTGATTTCATGCATCGTGACGCCGGTGCTCGAGTAGAAGTCGCCGGCCTCAAGCGCGCGAATGATGTGTTCGGGGGTGAGGAACCGCGAACGCGCCATCACCCATCCGCGGCCCGGCCGCGCCACATCGCTTTCGCTGTCCTCGTAGTGGTGCGCGTCGTCGGTTGCCAAGCCGTAAACAACGCCCAGGCCTTCCTCGGCCAAGCGGCGGGTTAGGACAATGTCCCACATGCGGTCAAGATCGATATGTGTGTCATCGCCGAAATTCGCCACCCCCCGATGTCCGTTATAGACCTCGAAGAACTGGAGATTCTCGACAGGAATCATGTCCTCGGCGGTGATGGCCCAACGGAAATTGGGATGAGCGAGGTGCGGCATCATGGGCCGGCCTAGCCGATCGCGCTGCTCGTATACGGCGTCGACATTGATTTGGATCGTGTCAGACACGGTCTCGCCGGTTTCGGGTTGAATGACCTCGGAAATGTTCGTGGCGTTGACATGGACGACGTGAGACCCTTCGGTAATCTCCTCCGCCTCCATGAGAAGGAATTCGCCCGCCCGCTCGAAGCGGCTCCGGAACTCGTTGAGCGGCTTCAACCGGACTTCCATGTCGCCGTCTTCGTTAACCCGGGTTTCCACCCAATCCTCGCCGAAGCGCTCCCTATACAATTCGTAGACGTCTGTTCCGCCAGCGCGTTGCGTGTAGCGGTTGGTTGCGGGATCAATCCAAAACGGTCCACGGGATAGAATGTTGTGGTCGGATAGCGCCAAGAAGTGATAGCCATGCTGCACATACCAATCCACGATTACTTCGGGAAACTGGTCGCCGTCGCTCCAAAGCGAGTGGGTGTGCAGGTTGCCTTTCCACCAGTAGTAACCATCTCCCGCTGATTTGGGCGGAGCGTATGGATTCCTGTCATCTTGATACGAGTAGTCCGTGGCCATGTGCGTGTCAGGATTGTGGCCCGGAGCGTGATCATGACCCGGATGGGCCCACGCTTGAGCGGCCCCAAGCAGCATCGCCACGGCGGCGAGCCAAACGGGTGCGCTCATCCGGGGCATCGAAGGCTGTGGGTCGGCGAGGTCTTGCTTACGGCTATGCATTGTCATCGTGCCTCCATCAAATCGAACCAGCGTTGTCTGGGCGGGGTTATCCCAAAACCAGCATAACGCCGGTATTCTAAGCGCCATAAATCGGTGAACAATGCTCGTCAACAACACAGGTTGACAGCGCATTCCCAAATAGCGCGGAACCTTTGCGGGCGTACGCCTTGCCATGATGCCATCTTACATAATTATCCAATCAGTAACCCAAAAGGGAATTTACGGAAAGGGGCCGGAACATCTGTCATGATCTTTAATGATAGCCTTGTCCTATGGCGTGTTTCGCGTTTATTGACTTCTATTCGCGGTTACATCTTTCGCGGCGCTTTATGCCATTATTGGCGGCGTTTAATGCGGGCGAGCGCTAATGCGCCACGAAATAGCTCACCAACGGTTCAGCCGTGAAAGGGCTGGTGGGCCGAACCGTTGGTGAGCAGTGTTTTCATGGTTGTTTACTAGCCAGCGGGTTGGAGTTCAAACGCGAAGGCGCCTCCCCCGGTCCCCACGATAAGGCGATTGTCTTGCCGGCTTACGCTTTCGATTCCCGCCGGCAATTCGTCCGCCTCTTCGCCGCCGCTCCAGATCGTCTCCCCGCTTTCTTGGAGTTGAACGGACTCATGGCCAAGGGCGGGGATTTCGATGGTGGCTGTCGTGTTGCCGGGAACGGTCACATCGAGGCGGATGCCATCGTCTGTAAGCTGCCAGCCGGACTCGACGATCCCGCGCACCGTATCCACCCGGCCGTGGGCCGAGTCCAGGTCGCCCACGGGTTTGGGGGCGATGGTGACGTGTTCGAAGCCTGGTGCGCCGGGTTGAATGCCGGCGAGGTGTTTGTAGAACCATTCGTCGGTCACGCCCAAAAAGTGGTGGTCCCACGAACGCGCGTCCAATCCCCAGAACTCCAGCAACGAGGTCCGGTTGTTGACGATCCAGTGGCCCCAACTCGGGAAGTCTGTCTGCGTTGCGATTGTGTAGGCCACCTCGTGATGGCCATGCTCGGTAAGGGTCGTGAGCAGGTACTTTGTTCCCAGCGTGGCGGTGTTCAAGTGGCCGCCGTGGGTTTCCATGATGTCGTGCACGAGGTTCTCGACGACTTCGTCTTCATGCGCCTCGGGAACCATGCCGAAGGCGAGGGGAAAGATGTTGGAAGTCTGGAGGTACTCCTCGTGTTCGCCGGTGCGGTAGTAGCCGCGCTCTTCGTCGAGGAACTCCGCGTTGAAGACTTCGCGGATCTCTTCCGCTAGCTCGGCCCATTCGGTGGCTTCGCCTTCCATACCGAGAAGCGCCGCGGTGTTCTCTAGCACGCGCGCAAACCTATAGTAGTAGCCGGTGGACGTGATGGCGGTTTCCAGGTCGGCGTCCGTCAAGGGCGCGCCGCCCCAATCGCCCAGGCCAACGTCTACGACATGCCCGTCGGCGTACTCTTGGAGCCAACCCAGATACCGCTTCATGCCGTCGT
>JAWOFY010000068.1:0-8164 GCA_046497285.1 Candidatus Hydrogenedentota bacterium | reverse complement strand
ATGTCGTTGCATATGACGATAGAGGAGGCCGTTGAAGATTAAGGGGCGCCATGGACTTGTCTCCGGCGATTAAACTCCGCTCATCTTGCCGTGCGTAGAACAGTCTTACCCATCCCTTAAGGGCGCCCCTTAATCTTCAACGCCCTCCTCTATCGTCATATGCAACGACATCTCCCGCTCGTCTCCGGCGCCTTTATGTATGAAGTCTCGGATTGGGCCCCTGCCTTCAGCCAATCTTACCTCAATACCATCTTCCTTGAGGTGATCCGTCAAGGCGAAGAGTTCATCGAGGCCGGTGGAATCCATGTCATTTACTCCGGAGAAGTCCAAGACAAGCCGGCGGACATGCGGTGTATTCCTAACCCTTTCACACACATTTTCCCGGAAGTACTTTGCATTGGCGAAATGCAACGGAGCACCCACCCGCAATACAAGCACCCCCTCTTCCTGTTCCGTTTCGTTCCGTTCGATATTGCGGTAGATGGACGTGCCGGGAAGGCGGCCCAGCACGGTGTAATTGGGGCGCGCCGAGCGGTATACCAGCATTATCACGGACAAGGCCACACCGAGCACAATCCCTTCCTTGATACCGCCGAAGAGCGTGCCTGCAAAGGTGGCCAAAAACATGTAGCGATCGTAATGACCCAACCGCCATAGTCTTCGGAACTCGTCAACCTCAATCAGCCCGTATACCGCCGCCATTACAATGGCGGCCAATACAGCGTGGGGCAGATAATAGAAAAGCGGGGTAAGAAAGAGTAGGGTAAGCGCCACAATGGCGGCGCTAACAATCGAGGCGAGTCTGGTGCGCGCGCCGGCGTCGTAGTTGACAGCGGTGCGGGAGAATCCGCCCGTAACCGGAAAGGATTGAAACAACGATCCTCCGATATTGGCTGCTCCCAAGGCGATCAATTCCCTGTTGGGATCCACCTCATACTCTCCGGACTTCTCTTGAATCGCTTTGGCGACCGCTATCGATTCCATATAGCCTACCAGCGCAATCGCCGTCGCCATCGGCAGGAGCGCCTGGATGGCGCTCCAATCAAGCACGGGTATCGAAAAGCTGGGTAACCCTTCCGGTATTGCGCCGACAATTCCAACGCCGGCCTCATGAAGCCCGGTCCATGCAACACACACAACGCCAGCAAGGGCCGCCATGAGCGACCCCGGAACGCGGGGGGCTCTCTTCTTCAGCGTCTGTATTAGAACAATGCCGACTACGCCAATGGCAAGCGTCCACAGGTTGATCGCCGAGATCTGCACGGCGATTCCCAGAACAATCTCATGCAATCCGCCGGAAACCGCCTCCACTCCCAAAAGATGATGAAGCTGGCTCAAACCAATTACAATCGCGGCGGCCGAAATAAAACCCGAAAGCACCGGCCGGGATAGTAGGCTCACCAAAAACCCCATGCGAAACAGGCCAAGCGCAAGTTGCATAACCCCAGCCATCAACGCCAACAGAATGCTAATCGCGATATGCTCTTCCGGCGAGTTGGACAAGGTGGACGCGGCCGAAGCGACAAGTAACGCCATCAAGGCCACGGGCCCCACCGCCAAGTGGGGCGAGGTTCCCAACATCGCATAGATCAGAAGGGGTACTACCGAAGCGTATAATCCATATTCTGGGGGCAACCCGGCGATAAGCGCATACGCCATCCCTTGTGGGATGAGCATGACCCCAACCGTGAGCCCCGCGACAAGGTCGTCCCTGAGCCACGCCATCCTATACTGCCCTATACGTGACAGTATGGGAAGAAGATTGCGCACGTATTGCGATGGATTTGGCACTAGCTTGGCGTTCCTGTTGTCCGCGATGCGTGGGATACAGGGTCACTATCCCCAACGCTACCACACCATAAAGAAAACCGCCGTCTGTGGCATAAACATCCGGCGGTTTTCGTAGTGGTTTCTTCAAGCATATTCACTCAGAAACTACATCCCCGCCGAGTTGCTTCCAGTTGTCGAACTTGTCATCGATCAACACGGTATTGTACCCCGCGCGCTTGAGGTAGGCCGCCGAAACCGCGGACCGCCCGCCCACCACGCAATGAACGTACAGGGTCTTGTCTTTGGGAATGTTATCGAGATACTCCGGCAGACGGGAATCCGCCGCGTTCACGGCTCCCGGAATATGTTCTGGCTTATAGTCCGCGTATTTCCGCACGTCAACCACAGCCACGTCGGGACTGCCGAATTCGGCCTTGGCCTCCGCGAACGTTTTCACAGGGATGGACTCGACCTTTCCCCCATTCCGGCGGTACTCCTCAAATTGATTCGGGGTAATATATCCCTTGATCCGATCCAACCCAATGCGAATCAGGTCGCGAATCGCTTCATCGAGCCTATTCTCCTCGATAATCAGATAGATATCCTCGTCTTCATCGACGAACGATCCGATAATCGTGTTGAACGCCTTATTCAGCGGCGAAAGCAACGATCCGGGGAGATGCGCCTCGGCATACTTATCCCTCGTGCGGGCGTCGACCACGGCCACACCCTTCTGACTAGCCTTTTGCGCAAGCGTTTCCGGGGCGGTGTTCTCTGGTTTCGGATACGTCCCTTTCAGTACGGCCGGTCCCTGTTTATTGTCGCGTTTCATCCGCGCGAAGTACATCGGCGGTTCCGGCTGGCCTTCCAGGATGAAGTCAACGAAGTCGTCTTCACTGGTGGCCGCCTTTAGCGCTGGATTGAATTTCCGCTCATACCCCACCGTCGTTTGCGGCACGGCGCCCAGGCTTTTCCCGCATGCGCTCCCGGCGCCATGTCCCGGCCACACCTGCATGTAGTCCGCCAAACCATCGATAGACTTAACCGTCTTGTACAGTCTTCGCGCCGAGGGTTCCATGATGCCCGCTTGACCGGCGGCCGACTCAAGGAGATCTGGGCGGCCCAAATCCCCCACAAAGATGAAATCGCCCGTCGCGGCGCCAAGGGGTTCGGTGGCGCCGCCGCCTTTATCAGTTACGGCATAGATCAGGTGTTCGGGAGTATGCCCCGGCGTATGAATCGCTGTGATTTCGACACGCCCGACCGAAAAGGTATCGCCATCCTTGAGCAACTGGTAGTCGTACCCATTGCTATTGATAAGCCATTCATACTTCCAGTCCTTATCCCCCTCATCCGAGGCGTAGACCTTTATGTTTCGTTCCGCAAACTCGCGCAGCCCAGAAATAAAGTCGGCATGGACGTGGGTGTCGGCTGCGGCCGTGATGCGGAGCCCTTCCGCCTTGGCCATGCGCTCATATTGTTCAATGTCCCGCATGGGATCAATCACAATAGCCTCGCCCGTGGCTTGGCAGCCTATGAGATAACTATATTGCGCCAGTTTAGGATCAAAGACTTGCTTGAAGAACATAACGTTCTCCTTATTAGATATCTAACCGCAGTAAAGTCAGTGTGGAAGCGCGTCCTTAAGCGCGCCGTAAACAAACGTTCCAATCAAAGCCCCCGCAATGGGGACGATCATTATGGCGAGTCCGCTGCCCAACAGCGCGAACAGCGGTCCCGGGCACGCCCCGGTAAGCGCCCAACCCAGCCCAAAAATGGTTCCACCAATGGTGTAGCGATACATTTGTGTGGAGTCTTTCGGAGGAATGGTAATGGGGTCGCCATGGATGTCCTTGACATTGAAGCGCTTAATGATTTGCACGGAAATCATGCCGACCACAACAGCCGCCCCAATGACCCCGTACATATGGAAGTCTTGGAACCGGAACATCTCCTGAATGCGAAACCATGAGACCACCTCGGCTTTGGTAAGCACGAACCCAAAAAGCACGCCGAAGATCAGATACTTAAGATAAACCATGATTGATTGTCCTTACTAGATTAGGAACGGGTATATCAGGTGCGTGACGATCAATCCGCCGACGAAGAACCCGATAACCGCCACCAGCGAGCCTAGTTGCAGGTCGGACAAACCGCTAATGGCGTGTCCCGAAGTGCATCCTCCCGCATACCGCGCGCCGAAGCCGACCATGAATCCGCCGCCAAGCATAATGAGCAGTCCCTGCCAAGTGAGCAGGTTATTCCAGTTGAAGACATCGTCCGGAAGGAACCCATCGAAATCCTGTACCCCCAGCGCGGTCAAGTCACTGATCGTGGAAGCGGATAGTGCGATAGGGTCGGGATTGGCAAATACCCATCCCCCCAGAAATCCGCCCAACAAAACCCCGCCCGCGAATAAGAGATGCCACATGCCATCTTTCTTCCAATCATAATTGAAATAAGAAATCGAGGCTGGAGCGCAGCTCGCACATACGTGCCGCAGGCTGGATGAAATCCCGAACTGCTTGTTCCCAAATATGAACAGCAGCGGAACGAATAGCCCGATGAGGGGGCCCGCCACATACCAAGGCCATGGTTCGTACAGCCAGTCAAACATAATCCGTGTTGCGCCTCCTTCTTGACTCTAGACGTGCCCAACGACACTACTTGTTAAACGGGACCAAGCAACCCGCCCCGCGTCTGGGGAAGCCTCTAGCCTCCGGCCCAAGGCGGCCTAGAAGCTTTTCGGGATGTTGTGATACCAAAACTTCCGCGGGTTGTCAAGTTTCCGACACCGGCGCCGGGGTTCCGAGCTGGGTCTACGAAAGCGATGAGCAGGCCGGGCTCTACATGTGATTCAGCCCCGCCTACTGGGGCAACGTCATCGGCTACAACTTCTGGCATCATATCCGAAGCGGCCTCGACCGGCACGGCCCGTCGGGGGTGCGACTCGACGACGCCTTACGCGGCCGGCTGGAGGCCATTTCGGCGCGATTCAGATCCACGCCGGCAAAGAGAACGTGCTGGAAGGCAACCTTTTCATCGAATGTGACGCGGTGCTATCCTTCTGCGCGTGGGGAGAGTCCCGATGGCTGGACTTCCTCGAACAGAGCAACGTGGGGTCCAGGCCTTGACGGAAACTGGGCACATCCACGAGCCGCCCTACTCGTAGCGCTATCCCGAACTCGCCGAGTTGCAGGCCAACCCGAACGTGAACTTCTTCTGGCGGAACGCAGCGGTGGAACGCGGGGAACTTTTCCTTCGCGCGCCGGATAGGCAACTAATCACGGATCACTTGACCGGCGCTGGACCTCATGAGGATGAATACGGCGCTCGCCGGCCCATCGAACACGAGGTCTCGGAGAATTCAATGGCGCTTGATCCCGATGGTTAGGCGGCGCGCCCCCAAACGAACAAACGTGTGAGTGAAAAGGAGAACCTTGGACATGCAAAGAACAGTTGCTCAAAAACTGGGCGCGGTGGCGCTCATCATGGCGTGGGCCGTGGCCTGGACGCCGTGGACCGCCTTGGCGGATGACGCGGAACGCGAAGGCTGGAATCTGGTCTGGCAGGAAGAGTTCGATTACGAGGGCCTTCCCGATCCGGAGAAGTGGACGCAGGAATACGGGTTCATTCGGAACGAGGAAGCCCAATACTACACACGCGAACGCCCCGAAAACGCCCGCGTCGAGGACGGCCGGCTGATCATTGAAGCCCATGAGGAGCACTACCCCAACGCGGCTCATGAAGAAGGCGCGGATCATTGGCGAAGGGCCCGGGAATACGCCGAATACACCTCCGCGTCGCTTACCACAGAAGACAGGCAGCATTTCCAATACGGCCGAATAGAAGTGCGCGCCCGGCTTCCCCAGGGGCAGGGCGTGTGGCCCGCCATATGGATGCTTGGCGAAAACCACCGCGATGTGGGGTGGCCGCGTTGCGGCGAAATCGACATCATGGAGTTCGTAGGTTTTCAGCCCAACACCATCCACGCCAACATACACACGCAGGCCTACAACCACAGCATCGGCACGGGACGGGGCGACACCATCGAAGCCGAGGCGCCTTGGGAGGAGTTCCACCTCTATGGCATTGAATGGGACGAAGAGCGCATCGATTTCTTCTTCGACGACGAAGTGTACTTCGCCTACGAGAAGGAAGCCGACGCGGGCGAGGCGGAATGGCCGTTTGATCAGCCGTTCTATCTCATCCTCAACGTCGCGATCGGCGGGGCCTGGGGCGGCCAGCAAGGCATTGATGACGATATCTTTCCGCAACGCATGGAGGTGGACTACGTGCGAGTCTACGAACGGGAGTAAACCGCATCCCCAAGCTACTCAGACGCGACAACCGACGGTGACGCCCGGTCCTCTTTTTCGGGGACGTCCCGGCAGTGCAACTCACACCGGCAGTGCAACTCACATAGGAAATGCGGGATGATATCCAATACCGTGCTACTGCGCCGGCGCTTTTCGCCATGAGGGCCGGGCTTTGGCGGGGATATGCCGTAGTGAACGATCTTGACATGGTAGTGGAAACTGAGTAGGGTATGGCGAAATCGCGGGTCTTACCGGTGTGATCGGCTTCGCCGCCCGCCGCCCCGTTGGTTGCGGGGAAAGGGCATCGTGGGACGGCTTGGGTACGGCCGTCTATCTGTGGAAATCACATCAGTGAGATCTGGAAGGGGAAACGCGTGTTCCGTCCGCTCAAGGAAGCCCCTGGAATGGGCTTCAACCTCCTGAACTGAAGCAGAAGCGGTGGGAGAAATTATGGCGCGGGGGGATGCGCGCGGGTGCGCACAGGGCGCATAAAACAACTGAGAAAGGGAGGTTGAGTAATGGAAGGAGTTACAATAGCACTGTCGTTTGCCGGCGCGTTTGCGTTGGGGACCATCTTCTCCGTTCTTGGCGCGGTCAAGTTGCATTTGGCCCCAGCTCTGGGAGTAGATGACGCTCAGTACGGACGGCTCATTTCGGCCCTCATGTTTACCAGCATGATAGCGGTGCTTGTTATTGGCCCCTTACAGGACGCCATAGGCTTTGCCCCAATTGCCGTGGTGGCCTTCATAGCCAGTGGCGTATGTCTCTGGTTGCTTGCCGCGGTCAAAAACTACAAGGTGGCGCTTTTCGCCTCCGCCCTGCTGGGGGTGGGCGCCATGTGCGCCAGTGTGACCGGCAGTTCGCTTGGACCCACGGTGCTGTTCGACGGAGAAAATCCCGCAGTGGCCCAAAACGTTATCAACGTGTTCTTTGGGATCGGGGCCTTCCTCACGCCGTTCCTCGTGGGCAAACTGATGAACAATCTCGGCTACCAGAAAACGGTGAGCATCATTGGCGCTATCGTTTTCGTACCCATTATTCTGGTGTTCTTTAGCGCGTTTCCCGAAACGCCGGCTGGGTTTGACATCGCCGGCACGCTGGGAGTGCTGGCGACACCCTATATCATTTTCGGCGGTTTGGCCCTGTTCTGTTATGTGGGTCTTGAAATCACGATGGCCGGTTTCGTCAGCACCTATTTGAAGGACCACGACCTTACGGTGGAACAAGCCAACAAGTGGCTGGCCGGTTTCTGGGTCGCCCTCATTGTGGGCCGCATTTTGGCCTCCGTCCTGCTCTTGGCTACCGAGTTGCCTCCCGAGCAGCAGGCCCCCATCGCGCCCATACTTGGCCTGTTTGCGGTGGGATCGATTCTGATCATGGTGACGGCGAAGACCGCAAAGGCGGGCATCACCGGCACCCTGTTGACCGGCTTGATCTTCGGTCCGATCTTCCCCATGCTGGTTGGCGTCACCCAGTTCAAGAGCGCCTCGATCGAGGCCGGTATCGCCGGCAGCGTGTTTAGCTGGATTTTCGCGCTCGGCTTGCTGGGCGGAACCCTGGTTCCCATGCTCATCGGCAAGCTCTCCGCCGCGTCGACCATCCGGCAGAGCATGAAGACCGCCGCGATAGTAGCGGTCGCACTTGTGATCCTGTCCGGCATACTCTGGGCCGTGCCAGCGGCCGATCCCGCGGAAATTATGGAGCAGGTGGCCATGATAGCGGCCCAGTAAGCAATTCCACACCCGCAACAAGATCGTTCTCACGGAGACGCTCTCCCAACAGGGGGAGCGTCTCCCTTCTTTTCGTCACGACCTCAGAGACGCTCTTCGAAGCGCCAGAGGCCAGCGGTCCGGGCGCGGGCAACGGCTTCTTCAAGTTCAGGCCGCTTCAGCCGACGGTCGATTTCCGTATAGTGCGGATTACCATGGCGATCGCGTTCGCCCACGCGGTGGGCGGGCCGGTATTGGCCCATGATGTTCACGTACGTGTCCGTGGATACTTCGTTTGCCAGCCAACGAAAGATAGCGTCCGACTCATCCGTCTGACCAGGCATGACGAGATGACGCACCAACACC
>JAWOFY010000476.1:0-3176 GCA_046497285.1 Candidatus Hydrogenedentota bacterium | reverse complement strand
CGCAATTGGTTTGTTGGCTGCTTTTATAATATTTTCTTATCGAACCAAACGTGACGGGGATGCGCCTGCTTCGTTTTTGGTGGGGATCAGTCCGTCGATCCAGGAACTGCGGAACGTCATCACCCAAGTCGCCAAAACCGATCTCAATTGTCTCCTGCGCGGCGAAAGCGGGGTGGGGAAGGACATGGCGGCCCGCGAGATACACCGCCTCTCCAACCGATGCGACAAACCCCTCATCAAAGTCAACTGCGTCGCCCTACCCGAGCAGCTCTTGGAAAGCGAGCTTTTTGGGTATGAAAAAGGGGCCTTCACCGGCGCGGTGACATCAAAACCTGGACGCTTCGAACTGGCGCACCGCGGCATCATCTTTCTCGACGAAATCGGCGAGATGGACATGAATCTCCAGTCCAAGCTCTTACAGGCCATCGAGCACAAAGAATTCACCAAACTCGGCGGCCGCAAATCCATCAGCGTGGACGTCCAAATCATCCCCGCCACCAATGTAAACCTTGAAGAGCGCACAAAGAAGGGCCAGTTCCGGCAGGATCTTTTTTTCCGCCTCAACGAGGTGGGCGTCAGGGTGCCTTCTCTCGCGGAACGCCGGGAGGATATCCCGCTTCTGGTTCGGCATTTCCTCAAAAAGCATGGCCATTTCGAAGAAGGGCCTTCCTACCAAATTACCGGTGAGGACCTTGATTACCTCATCCAGCATCCGTGGCCAGGCAACGTGCGTGAACTCGAAAGTACGGTCAAGCGTTGGATGGCCATCGGCAAGCGGGCGGATGATGACTCCATCAAAAGGCTCCAGCGAGCCGTGACGGTTACGCCACGCAAAGGCGAAAACGGAGGGGAAAAGACCGGGCATACCCCGGTGGACAGCGGCCGGTCGCCCACCGACACGGGCGAGAGTCCCCCCACTAAGGATCGGCCCGCCACTCCCGAAAGGGAAGAAGTAGAACCGGAACCGCCGCCGCAAAAACCGCTTTCCAAACCGTTGAGCGAAGAGGAACGGCTCGAACGGCAAGATATTTTGGAGGCGCTCGAACGCTATCAATGGAACCGCCGCAAGGCGGCTCAATCCCTAGGCATTAGTTACCAAACGCTGCGGCGCCGGATTGTGAAATACGAACTCGACACCTAAGGCGCCACGCGGCGGGTTCGGCCGCCCGTTACATGGAGTGGATCCACGTTCCACGCTAAACCCGTATGGCGGCCCGCCGAGAGCTATCACGCTTCGTCCGTTTTTTCGAGGAAGGCCTTCCTGAATTCCTGTACCAGCCGCTTGTTTTGGCCAAAAATGTCCAACAACTGCTTGTCATCCACCGTGCTCGGCGCGCCCATGAGCAGGTCCTGAGCGCGTTGGTTCAGCGGGAAGGGGATGATTTCGCGGATGTTAGGCTCGTTAGCCAACAACATGACAATCCGATCAAAGCCGGGCGCGATGCCTCCGTGAGGGGGAGCGCCGTAGTGGAAAGCCTTCCAGAGCGCCGGGAACTTGTTCTCGACGACGGCCCGGTCGTAGCCCGCAATTTCAAACGCCTTGATCATGATATCCGGCCGATGGTTCCGGATGGCCCCGGACGATAGCTCGACGCCGTTGCACACGACGTCGTATTGCAACGCAAGCACTTCGAGGGGATCCTGGGTCTCCAAAGCCTCCAGTCCGCCTTGGGGCATGCTGAAGGGGTTGTGCGAGAATTCGACCTTCTTTTCGTCCGGATTCCACTCGAACATGGGAAAATCCACCACCCAGCAGAAAGCGGCCAGGCTTTCGTCGATAAGCCCAAGCGCGTCACCAAGGTAGAGGCGGACCTTGCTTAGCAGTTCGTTGGTCTCCTCCCGCGGTCCCGCCCCGAAAAAGAGCGCATCGCCCTCTTTGGCGTTAGTGGCCGAAATCAGGCCTTCGCGCTCGGTTTCGCCCAGGAATTTCGCCACCGGCCCCTTCATCTCGCCATCGCGCAAGGCGATCCAGGCCAGCCCTTTCGCGCCTTCACGCTTGGCGAAGGCCTCTGTGTCGTCAAAGAATTTGCGGGTCTGATCGGCCGCGCCGGGCGCATTGATCGCCTTCACCGCCCCGCCTTTCTCGACGGCGCCGCGAAAGACCTTAAACTCAGATTCCCGGAAAACCTCGCTCACGTCAACCATCTCAAGGCCGAACCGGATGTCGGGCTTATCCGTTCCGAACTTCTCCATGGCCTCGCGGTAGGGGATGCGGGGAAACGTCTCGGCTACTATCTTGCGGTTCGACAACTCGCTGAACAGCCGCACCAGCAGCCCCTCGATCTCGACAAACAAATCGTCTTGCGTGATGTAGGACATCTCAATATCGATTTGATAAAACTCGCCGGGGCTCCGGTCGGCGCGGGAAGCCTCATCACGAAAACATGGAGCGATTTGAAAGTATTTATCGAACCCAGCCGTCATCAATAACTGCTTAAATTGCTGTGGCGCTTGGGGCAATGCATAGAACTGCCCCGGATACAGCCGGCTGGGCACAAGGTAGTCGCGGGCCCCCTCGGGGGACGAACTGGTCAGAATGGGGGTATGGAATTCAGTAAACCCGCGGTCCGTGAGATACTCCCGCGTCAACTGGGCCGTACGTGAACGCAACAAAATATTATCCCGCAAGCGGTCGTGGCGCAGGTCGAGAAAACGGTGCGTCAGCCGGGTATCTTCGGGGTACTCAAGCTCTTGGTTGACGGGAAATGGGAGAATCTCCGCCGCCGAATCCACCTCTAAGCTGTCTGCGGTTACTTCAATCTCGCCGGTGGCGAGTTCGGTGTTGACGGTCCCCGGCGCCCGGGCCGCCACCTGGCCTGTAACCGTGATGACGCTCTCCGGGCGGAGACGCGAGGCCTTGTCAAAAAAGGCGCGCTCCGGATGGACGACGACCTGAGTAAGGCCATAAAAATCTCGCAGATCAATAAACAGCACCCCCCCGTGATCCCGTTTCCGGTGGACCCAGCCCGACAGCTTCACAGTCTGGTCCACGTGGTCTTTGCGCAACTCGCCACAGGTATGGGTGCGATAGGGGTGCATTGGCTGTACTTCTCCCGTTCGTGGAATCTTGCGGGGTGGCATGTCTCTTTAGCATCCCCAAAGCCGCCGTCCAAGACGGAACTCAGCGCCCGTTCGGAGGAGACGTAGCGCCGACATCTTGCCGGCATATATAGCCG
>JAWOFY010000454.1:0-8713 GCA_046497285.1 Candidatus Hydrogenedentota bacterium | reverse complement strand
AATAGAGAAAGCGGGAAAGAGATTGTGCTACGGACTGAAACCGCGTTTCGAGAGTTGGGGAAAAGAAAAACATCGCTTTACGGGACTGAACCGGATGCACCAACGGCTCGGGTCACTCGCTGCGAACGTCAAACTGAGCGTGTGCTTTAAGACTCCTGGCTTTTTTCGGATGCGTTGGGAAGGAATTCGGCCATCTCTTCCGCCGTGAGACGGTTTTTTTCCAACAGCTTCTTCGAAAGTTCATCCAGAACGATCATCGCTCGCGTCCAAGCCGAGCAGCTCGTCCCGCGTGCTCACGACGGCATAGCCCGCATCGCGGTAGGCTTCGAAGAGATCCTGGCCGTCGCCGCGCTGATTCGCCTCGAAATGACGCACGCCGCCTCCGAGGAGCACGTCGTACGCCCGCTCGAGGTATTGTTCGGCGATTTCGTCTTCCATCCCGCGGTTAGGCACACTCACGCCGAATCCGGCCGGCGTTGCGTGGGTCAGCCGGGCGGTCGTCACGAGACCGGTCCCTTTGCCGGCGTCCTTGCAATACTGCAAGATGGGGGTAAGAGATTCCCCGTCTTCCGTTGTGTTCACCGAGCGATTGACAACGCGCTGGCCGGACCCCCACGACGAAGAGGCCGCCGCACTGCCTGTCACTAGGGAATTGGCCGAGGCCATATCCATCAGGCCGCGCTTTACATGCTCCTCCTCGTATAGCTTCATCCAGTGAGAGGCGCGGCCATGATGCCGTCGAAGCATATGATCCGCCGTGGTCAGCGCCCCCATGCTCATCCCGTCGCTCACGAGAAAGATTACATTGCGGGCCTCGCCCTGCGACTGGTTGGGAAGGAGCGTGGTCTCCGCTTGGGCCGCTTGGCGTCCCCCTCCAAACAACACTGCCGCAGCCGCCGACGCCTTCAAGAAATCGCGCCGGACCATGCCCTGGTTTCCATTCGTCTTTTTGTTGCGCGCGGTCATAGTCTTCTTATCTCCCTGTGGTTGTATCCGCGAAGTTGTAAACTTGCAACTGCCGTCAGGATACGCCGCTCTCATTAGCGGAACGTTAAACTCAGCCAAATAATTTCCCGGGGCGCGATGCGTCAAGGCTCGTCGACAAACATGGCCAGAAAATCCTCGGGGCGTTTGCCTTTGTAACGCTTCCTGTTAAATACGCGCACCAACTCGTTGTAGTCCTCGTGATGGCCGCAGTCTTGCCGGTAAAGCCCGTATAGCGGTCCCGTCGGCACGGCTTCCCCTTGATAGACGGGGCAACAGGTGTCCTTGTGGAGCGTGAACCCGCGGAACGCCCCCTCCCGCGTTTCTTGCAGTTTGAAGGGGAAGAGCCGGCACAGAATGGGCCGATGTTCGTAAATCGAGCAACGCTTTTTCCGCCGGTCAAGGAAATAGCAGCCCCTTCGCGGGTCCCGTTTCAGGGCCATGATGTAGCGCTCGCCATTGCACTTAAGCCACGTGGGATCGGACGCGGCCACGTGCTCAATCTCATCGGGCGTGAGGAATTCAAGGAAATCGCGGGGATGCTCCCCCGTTCCCCGTGCGATCCGGATGACGTCCGCCGGGGTAGGCAGACACACAACCTCGGTGCAGCATTTCATGCAACGCTGGCACGTGAAACGGACAGTGTTCTTTCCCATTGGTGTGTAGTTCCAAACCGGTTGTTGCCGCGAATACACGCGAATGAACAGGAATTCGCGTTCATTGGCGCCGGTTCGCGGCTAATTCTCCGTGCTTTCCCAGCGTCCCGCCGCGCGTTCGTGCGCGTATTCGACCGCGCCTCCAAGTTCGACGTAGATGGCATACTGCCGCTGGGCATCTTCTCGGCGGCCGAGTTCGTAATAGGCGTCCGCCAGCTCCAAATGCAGCTCGGGATGATGCCATACGTCCTCCAGCAGATCCGTGAGATAGGCAACGGCGTCTTCATACTCGCTCCACCTCATGTATTGCCGCGCCCGGTTCACCCCGATCTCCTTGAGATAGTACTGAGCGTCGCGGTTTTCGGGATCGATCTCGAGCGCGGCCTGGAATGCCTCCTCGGGGCGATGCCCGAAGCCGCCGCCGTAGTACTGCTTTAGTCCCTGCAAGCCTTGGCGGCGGGAGAGGTGACGCCGCTCGACCGCCGCGCGGACGGCCTCCGCCTCCTCGGCATCCATGCGGGGAAAGCGCAGGATGGCATTCGCGCTCTGGTAGTAGGGTTCGATCTGTTCCAAGGCTTCCGTAACGTGGCGTTCGTACATCAGGCGCGGCGCGATGAACTCGGCCCAGGGGCGGTCGTCCACCATAATGCGGCCGCCGTCCACATAATCTCGCACGTTGTCCTCGTCCATGAAGAAGCAGCCCAGCAGTTCGATGGGTTCGTGAAGGTCCACTTCCGCCAGGGCCGCGCGTACTTCGGGGACGGTAAGCCGTTCCTTGAACCGGCCGTAGTCGATCGCCAGGGGTTCATCAGAGCCCAGAATGAAGAGATCGGCGTTGATGAACCAGAGCGTGTAGTGCGGAAACACCTCGGTAAAGGTGTAGAGCAGCGACTGGACGATTTCGGGATTGAGGCTATGCAGGGGAACCCATTGCGACACGATGCCGCCCGGATTTAGCCGGCGGAGGCACAGCTCGTAATACTCTCGGGTATAGAATGTGGACACGCCCTGGAGCGCCAACGGCATGGGCTCGAAGGTGATCACATCATACGTTTTGTGTGTCGTAAGCAGATGGTTGCGACCGTCGTCCACGAGAAACTCGAACCGCGGATTCTCCATCACGTTGAGGTTGTCCCGCGCGAACAAGGGCGCCACGGAATACACCTCGGGCGAGATCTCGACGGCGTCGATCCGGTCGAATTCGGACAACCCAAGCATGCCCGCCGTGACGCCTGAGCCAAAGCCCATGAATAGCGCGGTCTCGGGGTCGCGATCAAAGACGAGTGGCAGAATTCCCTGAAGCCGGTTCATCTTCACGCCCTTCTCGATGGAGGCCGTGGCCTGGACGGCGTTGATCCAAAGCACGCGGTCCGAGCCCGTGACCTTGGCCTCGGGCTCCGACACGAGCACGGTCGCCTCCGTCCCTTCTTCGTAGGCGATGACGGTTTCGTCTTCGGGGATATACCAATCGTTGATGCTGCGCCCAACATCGGTTGGCATCACGCCATAGGCCGCCACGAGGACCGCCGCACACGCCGCCGTGAGGGCGGTCTTCTGCAGAAGGGGCCTTGAGGGACATGTCCACAGCAGGAGCATGCCGGCGGCCGCCAGCGTCAAGCCGAGTGCGACGATGCTCCAGTGGGTCCCCAGCATCGGAATCAAGAGGAATCCTCCAGCGATCGCGCCCATCACGCCGCCGAAGGTGTTAAAGCTGTAGAGCACGCCCACGCGGCGGCCAAGTTCGGCGCGCACCATGGCGATTGCGCGCAAGACGGCGGGAAACGTGGCGCCGAACAGAAACGTCGGGACGAACAGCGCGGCGAAGGCCATCCAGAATTGACCCCGCACGAGGGCGTCCCACCGAAAACCAGCGGCTTGCAGCATGCCGCGGAACTGTTCAGGCATCCAGTCGAAGACGGCGAGCATGAGGATGCACGCCCCGCCCGTGAGCGCAACGAGGACGCCAAACAGGGAGACCGGATGGCGCGCGCGATCCGTCAACGGCGCCGCCGCAATGCTGCCTAGCGCGATGCCGCAGAGCAAGGTGGTGAGCATCGTCGTATAGGCATAGGTGGTGCCGATGAACACCAGCGTGAGCAGACGGGTCCACACCACTTCGAGGGCCAAGGCGCAGAAGCCGGACAAGGCGAAGGTGATCAGCACCAGCACTTCGACGCTCCGGCGGGGGAAGGCGGTCTCCGGCGCAGGCTCCAACGCGCGCATGGGATCGGCTGGCGGCTCCTCGGGAAGCGGCGGGGCCGGTTCAAAACGGCGGGCGAGGGCAAGCGCGCCTATCCCCACAAGGATGTCGCCCGCCGCGCCCACCAGGGTCGTGCGCGTGTAGCCCAACGCCGCCAGCAAGACAAAGCCGGTGAGGGCGCATCCCGCGACCGCGCCGAAGGTGTTCAAACTGTAGAGCGAGCCGATACGCAGGCCACGGATGTTCACTTCTCGCGTGACAAACTTCGCCAACAGCGGCAGCGTCGCCCCCATGAGCGTCACGGGGACGATGAGCAGCGCGGCGGCGAGCAACGCCCGCAGACCGATGCCCATGGCGCGGCCAAGATCGAACGCGCGGAGTATGCCTACGATAACCGATTCGCCATAACCCACCACCAGAATGAAGGCGATCGCCCACAGGCCGATGACGATCTCCGCCGCGCCGAACCAGCGCAAGGGCCGTTCCGTCCGGTCGGCGAGCCACCCTCCCACGAGGCTGCCCACGCCGAGGCCCAGAAAGAAGATGGAGAGGATGGCGCTGACGGCGAACGAGGTCGCGCCGAAAAGAAGCACGAGCTTGCGGGTCCATACCACTTGATACAGCAACCCCGCCGCGCCCGAGACAAAGAACAGCGCGAGTATGGTCAGGTGTAACGCAGACGCCTGGGCGGCGGCGTTACGCCATACCCGTTGCGCCCGCGGCAATACCGTTGTGACAACGCTCATGTAATTCGGAACTCCGGGACTGGAGGGACTCACGTCATCGCGCGCCCGCCGCCCCAAGATGACGCCAAATACTAAGGAACTACGAGGCGCCGGACGACGAGGGCGTCACGCCGTGGGTTTCGTGGGGTTGAGGTTAAGTGATGCTACCCAACCGGAGTGGGAACAGTCAACGGCGGCGGTTTCTGAAAACACGGCCATTGCCTCACATCGCCGTAACTTTGACGTGGGACTCAAGATTACGCCCCCGTGGCGCGGGCGCCGCTGAACTCGCGGCGTTTTAGGATGAGACCCGTGATAAGCACGCACGCCACCGCGCCCGCCGCGAGAATCAGCGCGGCCTGAAGGGGCGTCACCTCGACCGTCTGAAATACGATGTCCCCCATGCGGGTCTGTAGTTCCGATCGCCGTTGCAGGAACGAGTCCTCGGGCGTCAGCGTACGCACGTATTTCGTGACGGTCAACAGACTAACGGCTCCCGGCAACGAGATCGCCAGCGTTTCCCAGCCGTAGATGAAGGCCACGCCCAGAATAAGGGGCCTGCGGGTGAGGACGCCCATCAGAATGAGCACGGCCCCGTACGCGATGACCGCCATGCCGGCCGCGCTGGCGTACCGGAACAGGCGCGCCAACATGTTCGCGTCCACGGTGAAACCCGGCAGCAGCCCGCACAGGCCGGTGAAGAAGAGCATGGAGCCCAGCAAGAGCGCCGTCGTCACCATGGCGTAGGCGGTGAACCGGCCGAGCACCCACACGGGCCGCGACACCGGGCGGCTGAGGATGTAGGACAGGGTGCGGCCCTCGATGTGTTCCGCGATGAGCATGGCGGCCAACAGGAGGGCTAGGAGCGGGGGAATCAACCCGGCGTAGACGCCGTCCATCAACCCCTGGAAGATGCGCCCGCCCGTCAGCATATGGGCTGGGGTAAGCAGCCACGCCGCTAACAGGGCGAACAACGGCAGGAGCGCGAGCCCCAAGGCGAAGTAGATCCGCTTGCGCCGCAGCATGAGGGTGATGGCGTGCCCCATCGCGCCGGTGAACGCGGCCACATGCCGGGGTTGGGGGGTGTTCGCTATGTCGTGGTCCGTCTTTGTCATGGCGTCATTTCCGGAACCCGTTTACCGTTTCACCAAATAATCAAACACCGCTTGCAAGTTGTCGTCCGCGCACCGGATGGCCTGGACGTCCGCCCCGTCCTCGAGGATGCCGTCGTTTAGCCGCTGATAGCACCGGTTCGGGTCGTTTGTGCGTACGGTGAGTCCCGAACGGGTCAGCTCCAGCCCAATCACCCCCGGCACGGCGGAAAGCCGGTTGATCCAATCCCGGGGGTTGGCGCATTCGACCGTGATGGTGTGGGGGTGCTCGTCGATGAGGGCGCGAATCTCCCGCACCCGGCCTTGGGCGAGCAACCCGCCTTGATACATCATGAGCACCTGGTCCGTCACGCGCTCGATCTCGTACAGGATGTGGCTGGACACAAGAACCGTGCGGCCCTCGGCGCCCAGCTCTTGCAGCAGGGCGAACATCTCTTCCCGGCCTTGGGGGTCAAGCCCCGTCATTGGCTCGTCCATGATGAGCACTTCAGCGGGCAAGGCCAGGGCCTGCGCGATTTTGATGCGCTGCCGCATGCCCTTGCTGTATTGCGTCATCCGCCCATGCATGCGCTCCGCCATACCCACGCGTTCGCACGCCTCCCGGGCCCGCTCATCCGCCACCGCGCCGGTCATGCCCCATTGCCGGTTCAGCCAATAGACAAACTCATGGCCCGTAAGGGCGTCGAACACGTCATCCGTTTCGGGGCAATAGCCCACGCGCCGGAGCACCTCGCGGTTATGCCGGGGCTGTTCCCCAAACAGGGCCGCTTCGCCCTTGCTGGGCGCGCATAGTCCCAAGAGCATCTTGAGAAACGTAGTCTTGCCGCAGCCGTTCGGGCCAAGCAAACCGGTCACGCCGGGATGGACTTCGACGGACATGTTGTTCACCGCGATGACCTCGCCGAACCATTTCGAGAGTGCCCTGGCCTGGATGGGCGCGGTCATCGCAGCACCTCGCAACGCCGCACCCGCCACATATACAGCGCGCCCGCCGCCAGGGTTACGGCGAGGACCGGGGCCAACGCTTGAGCGGCGGTCAACCCGTACTCTAAAGGTTGATGAAACAGGCGCTCGCCAAGATGATTGATCGCGGTGGGGAGCGATAGCGCGTAGTAGCCGGTCCACAGCCGGTCCGCTTCCGCCAAGGCGGTCACCATTCGTTGCATAGCCCCGCTAAGCATCACAAGCGCCACGACACAGGCCCCGGCGTAGTTCTGTTGCGGCAGCAGCGCCGACGCGGCGAGCACGGCAAGGGCAGCCGGAATGATATAGAGCAGAGACAACGCCACGCTGGGCCAAATCCACGCCACGCTTTCGTTCAACGTGTCCCAGCTTGGCGCCATCAGGTTATGGAGGAGGATAAGCGCCAGGACGGGAACGAGGGTAAGCGCAAGGCCGAGCCCCGCCAGCGTTATGAATTTGCCCAGGGCGTAGTCCCGCCACGACAAGGGCTTGGCAAAGAGGACTTCGATCAAATTATTGCGCACATCGTTGCAAATCGCGCCCGACCCCGCAAAAAGTAGGGCGAGAAACACCAAAAGCCATTGGATACGCAAGAATCCCAGAAACAAGGCGTTGTCAACCGCGAGCAAGTTAATCTCTCGCACGAGCATGGCCACCATGCTGTTGGGTTCCTGCATGGCGATGTTATAGCTCACCACTTGCAAGACGCGGAAAAAGAGGTGGAATCCCGCAAGGATCAGGAGAAGGTAGAAGATCCGGAACTTGAAGAGCACCCGCAGGTCTTGCGCCGTGATAATGGCCCAGCGGAAATGGCGGCGGATGTCTCCTTCGTAACTCCGGTAGGTGCGGCGATGAATGGGCATGGATTACGACGTCCCCATTGCTTGGAGGAACGCCTCGGCCAAGCTGGTGCGCGCGGGCGCGAAATGCCGGATTTGCGTGCCCTGCTCCCTGGCGAGGGCGAACAGGCGTTGGGGGGATTCGCCTTCCGGCAATGTCACCCGCAACAAACCATCGCGCTCGGCGCGGCACGCGAATCCCGCTGATTCGAGCGTTTCCTGAAACGGGATCCCAGCCGCATTGGCGCTGTCGCGCGTCCGCACCTCGTACTGCCGTTCCCGCGGCGCGGTGAGTTCGTCGACGGAGCCATCTTGTACAATGCGGCCCTTGTTCAGGATCACAATGCGGTCGCAGACGTGCTGCACGTCGGGCAAGAGATGAGAGGACAGCAGCACGCTCACGTTTCGCAGGCGCGCCACGTCCCGGATGAGTTCGAGCATTTCCATTCGGCCCTCGGGGTCGAGGCCATTGCTGGGTTCATCGAGCAAAAGCAACTTGGGATCATGGATGAGCGCCTGGGCCAGTTTGAACCGCTGAAGCATGCCCGTGGAATACGTCTCCATGCGGCGGTACCGCTGGTCGCCGATGCCCACGAAGTTGAGCGCCTCATGCCCGCGCTCCATGGCGTCCACCCGGCTCATGCCCGCGATCTGCCCCATGAAGGTGAGGAACGACACCCCGCTCACGGTGTGGGCTGCCGCTTCCCGTTCGGGAACGTAACCCACGTGACGGCGCGCTTCCAGCGCCTTTTGCGGCATGGCGAGGCCGAACACGCGGACAGCGCCCCGCGCGGGCCGGTTGAAGCCGAGGATCGTCCGGATAAGCGTGCTCTTGCCTGCGCCGTTGGGGCCAAGCAATCCCACGCGCCCTTGACTTACCTCCAACGACACATTCGATAAGGCCTCGAAGGAGCCATAGCGCACGGTTACGTCTTGTAACCGCAGGATGCGGCTGTCCGCCCTCTGCTGTGTCACTGTTGCTTCCTTTCGCGCTCTTGCCGCCACCGGCCACGACGCGATCCGCGCATGGCTCGGTCTTTCACGTCCGCCACATTATACACGGGAACCGCGCCCGGCGTGAATATATTTGAGGAAACGCCCGTCCTATTGCCGCCACCCCACCAAGAACGGGGGCTAATGCGCTTGAAAGAGCATTTCGCAAACACGACGTGTTGCGGCGCCCAGGTTGCTATAGTGGGTATACTATAATGTATATTCACCGCTTACGTCTCCA
>JAWOFY010000393.1:0-15503 GCA_046497285.1 Candidatus Hydrogenedentota bacterium | reverse complement strand
GGATCGCCAACAGTATCCCCGATCACAGATGCGGCATGAGGATCCAGATGAGGTCCTCGGGTAGGCGTCCCTCGCCCCGCGCGGGAAGCTTGTGCCGGCGGGTGAGTTCGCTCGACAGCATGGTCCCCACCGTGCGATAGATGTTGCCGATCGTTTGCGTGAAACGGACCGGCTCCTTGCGTTTGAGCGCGGGCTTGGCCTTCTCCATGAGCACATGGTCGAGAGCTTGGTCCAGGCCGTGGTCCTGCGTTTCGGAGTGGTACAGCGTCGCGCCTTCCCAGGGCTTGGCCTTGTACAAGATTTGCGAAAGGTCCAGCGTCCGGGCTTTCCAATGCTCGGGCAACGGATCGAATTCGAGCATGTCGCTGCGGCCGATCATCTCGTTGACCGTGCGGAAACCCAACTCGGCCATGATCTCGCGCAATTCCTTGGCCACGAAATGGAAGTAATTCACCACGTGCTCGGCGTGGCCCTGGAACTTCTTGCGCAGCTCGGGATCCTGCGTCGTGACGCCCACCGGGCACGTGTTGAGGTGGCACTTGCGCATCATGATACAACCCATGACGATGAGCGGGGCGGAGGAGAAGCCAAACTCGTCCGCGCCGAGCAATGCGCCGATGGCGACGTCGCGCCCGGTCTTCATCTGGCCGTCGACCTGCACGACGATGCGGCTGCGCAGGTTGTTCTCGACGAGCACCTGATGCGTCTCGGACAGGCCCAGTTCCCAGGGCAGGCCCGCGTGCTTGATGGAGGTCAAGGGCGAAGCGCCCGTGCCGCCGCTGTCGCCGCTGATGAGCACGAGGTCCGACTTGCCCTTCGAGACGCCCGCCGCGACGGTGCCCACGCCAGCTTCCGACACGAGCTTCACGGAGACATTGCCGCGCACGTTGGCGTTCTTGAGGTCGTGGATGAGCTGGGCCAAGTCCTCGATCGAGTAAATGTCGTGGTGAGGCGGCGGCGAGATCAGCTCCACGCCCGGCGTCGAATACCGTACCTCGGCGATCTTGCCGAAGACCTTGTGCCCCGGCAACTGGCCGCCCTCGCCGGGCTTGGCGCCTTGGGCCATCTTAATCTGCAGCTCGTCGGAGTTCACGAGGTATTCGTTGGTGACGCCAAACCGGCCCGAGGCCACCTGCTTGATGGCGCTGCGCCGGTCATCGCCGTTGGGATCCGGCGTGTAGCGCTCGGGGTCTTCGCCGCCCTCGCCGGTATTGCTCCGGCCGCCGATGCAGTTCATGGCGATGGCGAGGGTTTCGTGGGCTTCTTTGCTCAATGCCCCGTAGGACATCGCGCCGGTGCAAAACCGCCTCATGATCTGCGCGGAGGGCTCCACTTGCTCAATGGGAATGGGCTCGCCCTTCTTGAACTTCAAGAGCCCACGCAACTGCGCCAGCGACCGGGTCCGATTGTTGGCGAGATCGGCAAATTCCTTGTAGATCTCCCTGTCGTTGTTCCGGGTGCTGTGCTGGAGTTTGGCGATCGTCTCGGGGTTGAACGCGTGATACTCGCCCCGCCGCCGCCAGTGATACTGACCGCCGGGGTCCAGCCGCGGGGGCCGGGCGTGGGTCTCGGGATAGGCGATGCGGTGGCGCATCAGGGTTTCCTTGGCCACTTCTTCCACGCCGATGCCGCCGACACGGGAGGCCGTGCCCGTGAAACACCGGTCCACAAGCTGGGCGCCTAGCCCCACGGCCTCAAAGATTTGAGCGCTCCGGTAACTGTGTTGCGTGGAGATGCCGATCTTCGACATGACCTTCAGCAACCCTTTGTTGACGGCGCTGATGTAATTCTGGATGGCTTGGCCCGGGTGTTCCTCGACCAGCTCTTCCTTTTCAACAAGCTCGGTTAAGGTCTCGAACGCCATATACGGGTTGACCGCGCCGGCGCCATACCCCGTGAGCAGACAGAAATGCATCACTTCGCGGGGTTCGCCGGATTCGAGGATGAGCCCGCAATCGGTCCGCGTGTGTTCGCGCACGAGATGCTGATGCACGGCGCCGGTGGCCAGAAGACTGGGGATGGGCGCATTCTCCTCGTCCACGCCGCGGTCCGACAGCACGATGAGCGTGTACCCATCCTTGATGGCTTGGCTCGCCTCCGCGCAGATGCGGTCCAAAGCGGCATCCAACGCGCCGTCGCCGCCCTTGGCGGGGAACAGCGTGGAAATGGTCGCCGTCTTGAGGCCAGGCCTGTCCAGCGTCTTGATGTGGTCGAGCTGCTCGTTCGTGATGACCGGCGACGGCAAATGCAACTGCTCGCAGTGCTCCGGCGTCTCGTCCATCAGGTTCCGTTCCCGTCCGATGGTGGTCTCCAAGGACATGACTACTTCTTCGCGGATCGGGTCGATGGGCGGGTTCGTCACTTGGGCGAACAACTGCTTGAAGTAATTGAAGAGCGGCTGCGGCCGGTTCGACAACACCGCGAGCGGCGCGTCGTTCCCCATGGACCCGACGGGCTCCTTGGCGTTCCGCGCCATCGGGGTGAGGATAACGCTGAGGTCCTCCTCCGTGTAGCCGAATATCTGTTGCCGGGCAAGCAGCGGCGTGGTTTCGCTGGACTCATCCGTAGACGCCTCCACGCTGGGCAACGTGGTGAGATGGGTGTCGAGCCAGGTCTTATAGGGCTGCCGCTGGCTGATGGCGTCCTTGATCTCGTCGTCGCCCAGGATGCGCTGTTCACTCGTGTCGATGTAGAACATGCGGCCTGGTTCGAGCCGGCCCTTCTTAACGATCTTGTCCTGCGGAATGTCCAGCACGCCCACCTCCGACGCCATCACCACGAAGCCGTCGTCGGTCACCCAATAGCGGGAAGGCCGCAGGCCGTTGCGGTCGAGCGTCGCGCCGATGCGGATCCCGTCGGTGAACGCGATGGAGGCGGGACCGTCCCAGGGCTCCATCATGCAGGCGTGGTACTTGTAAAACGCTACCTTGTGCTCGGACATGCTTTCATGCCCGCTCCACGGTTCCGGGATAAGCATCATCATTGAGTGCGATACTGGGCGGCCGCCTTGATACAGCAGTTCAAGGGCGTTGTCCAGCACGGCCGAGTCGCTCCCCCCCGCCTTCAGGATGGGCGCGAGCTTCTTTATGTCCTCGCCAAACAAGGGCGACTGGATGTGGCTCTCACGAGAAGCCATCATATTGATGTTGCCCCGCAGCGTGTTGATCTCGCCGTTATGGCAGAGGTAGCGGAAAGGCTGAGCCAGCGGCCACGTCGGGAGCGTGTTCGTGCTGTAGCGCTGATGCACCAAGGCCAGGGCGGTTTCAAAGCTGTCCTGAGACAAATCGGGGAAATAGCGCGCGATCTGGTCCGCCAACATGAGGCCCTTATACACAATGGTGCGCGCGGACAAGCTGCAGATATAGAATAGATCGCGTTGTTCGAGCGACTCCGCCTCCACCGCTTTCTCGATGACTTTGCGCGCTACGTAGAGTTTGCGCTCGAAGCCGTCCTCATCGAGGCCTTCACCGCGCTTGACGAAGACTTGCTCGATAACAGGTTCGCTCGCCCGCGCGATATACCCCAGCGCGGAGGAATCGCGGGGGACCTCGCGCCAGCCGAGTACGCTCTGTCCCTCGAGGGTAAGCTTGGCTTCGACAATCGACTTGCAGGCGGCCCGCTCTTGTTCCTTCGTGGGCAAGAAGACCATGCCCACGCCGTATTCGCCCTTGGCGGGCAAGTCAAACCCGAGCTTTTCGGTTTCCCGCTGGAACAAGCGGTGAGGAAGCTGCATCAGCATCCCCGCGCCATCGCCCGTGTCCGGGTCACAGCCGCAGGCGCCGCGATGCACCAGCCGCTCCAGAACATGGATGCCCTGCTCAATAATGCCATGCGTGGCGCCACCGTCCAAGTTGGCGACAAAGCCAATGCCGCAGGCGTCATGTTCGTAAGAGGAATCGTACAGTCCTTGCGTCGATAGGTATCTTGGGGGCAACATAAGCACCTCACGTGGGGGTTGCGTTACAGCCGCGGGACCTGAAACCCGCTGGCGGAATACACTGCTCCCTTTCTGATTTGTGGGAGAGTGGAGGCCTTGTCCCGGCGCGCGGAAGCGGTAAGGGAAAAAGCACGCTCGGGGAGGCTCTTAGTTTACAGGAAATGCGCCACGCGTGTCAAAATCGGGCACTTTGCGTGAACGCGTACGCACGCCCCTTGACATGCGTCGATTCTTTACCGACATGAAACCATCGAACCGGTCTCCGTATTCCTTAAAAAGGTTTGCGCCCATTAACGCGATATGCAATGATTTTCGCCAAGAAATGCAACAAACCGCAGCCATTCAAACAAGGAGGCCTCGGAGATGAACATCAACTGGACATCCGCCATGCTTGCCGCTCTCTTGCTCGTCCTTGGGTCGGGCGCCTATACCGAAGGATATCCCGTCAACGTGACGCCGGAACGCGTTGCGGTGGAGGGACCGGACGGGGCCGAATTGCTCGTCTACAACCGCATTGTGCCCGAGGATGTGGACCTCACCGTGGACAGCGGCGGGTTCTTCCATCCCTTCAACACGCCCGAAGGCGTGGCCGTCACTGGTCTGCGCCCGGAAGACCACCAGTACCACCGCGGCATCTTCATGGCGTGGTTCGAAATGCGCGGCGAACTCGACGCGGATTTCTGGGGCTGGGGCGAACATGCGCCCACCGAGGACCGGGTCATCGTGAGCCGCGCCATCCCCGAAGTGACGGCGGCGCCCGATGAAGCTCGCTTCACTGCGGAGAACGCGTGGGTGGCGGAGGATACCGTCATGGTTCATGAACGGCTCGAAGCAACGGTCCGCCAGATGGGGGAAGGCAACGTAGCGGACCTCGAATACACCCTCATCCCCACCGCGGACACCACCCTGCCGCAGCGCGCGTTCAGCGGATTCTGTTTCCGGACCCGCGTTGACGGCGCCATTCAACCTCACGATCCAGACGGCGAAGTGGATCTCCCGCCGGTCTCCCACGTGGATCCCGAGTCAAACTGGCCCGCGCGGCCTTGGTACGCCTACACCATTGTGTTGGAAGACGAGGAAACCGAGATAGGCGCCGCAGTCGTTGACCATCCGGACAATCCGGAATCGCAATGGCACAACAGCGTAGGCATCGGAATGTTGAACCCCGTTATTGTGTCGCCGGGCGAAATCCAGCTCGAAGCCGGCGAGCCATTTACGTTGCGCTACCGGGCCGTCACCTTCGACGGAGACGTGCCGGTGGAGTTTCTCAACGATCTCGCTCAGGAATGGGGGCACTAAGGCCCCGGAATGAACCGCGCTAATTGAACGTTCCAAAACTAGCTTGCTAAACAAACGTGGAGGGTGGTCGGTATGTATACCCGTGTCATGGCAGTACTGCTCCTTTTGGCTGTCTTCGCAAATGGAGCCGCTTCCGAACCCCCTGTTTTCAAGCTGCATCCGCCGGAAACACTGGAGGCGACAGTGGGGGAGGCTGAAGTTCACGCGCCATTTACGCAAGCGGTTCCGTTCGGACAAGGGAAATTAGCCCCTGAGGATGTGCGGGCCGTCGCGGTGAATGGCCAACCCATCGCGGCGGCAACGGAGATACTCAACTACTGGCCTGACGGGAGCGTGCGCATGATCCGCATTGAAGGCGTCGTTCCCGCTGAGCTTTTGGGGGAGCATTCGCTGGATGCGTCGTTCGTTGACGAGTCCCTGGAGCCTTCCCCCCGCAATCCCATCCACTACGTAGATGCAGAGGCGGATCGACTCGTCTTTCGGGATGGGGAGGGGCAGGCCATTGCGACGCTTTCGCTTGAGGCGGCATGGATGCCGATTACAGAAGAGAAGATCATCTATCCCAACGAGCCGGAAGTGAACGACGAGGTTGCTCAGTACGGCTGGGCCCATGAGCTGGAGGACCTCGCTGAAGAGGCGGAATCCGATGTGTTGGAACCCCGCATGCGCGAGTGCGTTATCGAGCGGGAGACCCCCGTCTTCACGGACTATCTCGCGCGCGGCGACGCGGGGGATTCGGAGCCAGGCAACGAGTTGGAATGGCAGCTGCACCTTCGGATCTATCGCGCCGCGCCGGTGGTGCGATGGCGGATGACCTGGGCGGTGCATTGGGATCCCGAGGACTACGCATTGACACGTGCGGCGTGGGTCCTGCAACCGGAAGGCGGCATTAGCTCCCCAGCCATTCCCCCGTCAAACGACTCGAACGGAACGCCACGGTTCGAGGAAGAAGGCATGGTGCGGTTCGAACCCAACGGGGAAGGCGTAATTGAGGGCCGCGCGGACAACCCCATGCACGTGGATCAACCTAGCGAACGCTGGCACAGGCTGTTGATGCAATCCAACGGCCGAACGCTTGGTCTGGCCGTGTGCGGGCTGTCCCGCCTCGGACCGAGCCACGTATCCGTGGATGAGCAGACCCTGGAAGTGGCCTCGTGGAGCGACCGGTTCGGGCTCGGGATGGATCTGCGATCATCGGCCGAGCCGGACGAGTTCGGCATCGGGTACGGCGACCTCACCGCCGACGGGCGTGGCGCAGCGTTCTCTATAGATGGCGCCCTTGTTATGACGGAATGCGAGGATGAGGCGGATGCCTTGACGGCCGTTGAGGCCAGCCGCGACCACCTTTGGTTTCCCAGCGCGCGGGAGCTGTACGAAACGGGCGCGCTTCAGGACCGCGTCCACCCCGAGACCGTAGGCGCCGGGGACGAGCGGGCGACGCGGCTGCGGGGAACGCAGGAATCGGTCTACTTTCTGTTGCTATCCCGCGACTACTGGCGGTGGTACGGCGCACTGAATTACGGGGATGTGCGAACCAACTTCATGGAGAATCAGGCCGATCCGGAGCGCGGACTCTACGAGGATCGGTGGGGGCTGCATGGCCGCTACGGCTGGCGTAATGGCTCGTCCGATGTGCATGGGCGAATGCTCTATTTCGGTCTGCTTCTGGAGGATAGGGACGTTATTCTGGCCGCGTTGGACTATGCCAGGCACGTAGCCGATGTGGACGTGAAACACGCCTCGTTCTTCGCCGAGCCAGAGGGCGACGAAGGCGGCATGCACCGCCGGAACAAAGATCACTGGAGCGGCGGCGTCGAACCCCAGTACACCACCAGCCGCGGCCTGTACCTCGCCTCGTGGATGACCGGCAACCACCGATTGGACCAGGTGCTTGCGGAGGTGCGCGCCTTCACCGCCAACGTGGACCGGCAAGCGTCTTCCGCGTTCCGGGCCGAACCGTGGATCCACCGCTACGCCGAAACGCTTGATCCGGAGGACTTGGCGGTGGCGAGGCGTCTACTCGACGCATGCGCGGAGACCTGGGGCCGACGCGAAGGCGCGCCCGAGGAACTTGAAGGGCTTTCGGTCATGTACTTCGACAACTTCCGGCGGGTTGGCAACGGGATGCTCGTGCTGATCGACTTCCACCAGAACACCGGCGAACAGGAGTATCTTGACGCCATCTTGAAGAGCGTGCGCTATCACGGCGTTGACTCGGTTGATGACAGCTATCTCGTGGCCTATATGCTGGCCAACGGCATGTCCGCGGAACGGATCGGCGAGCCGCTTATGGAGGAAGCTCGCGGCCGCGCGCCGCGCCAAGCGGCTGACCCCAACGGCAAGCCCAAGCGCGAGTGGACCTATTCGTGGCTGAGGGAGCGAATCCCCAGCAACCGCCAGAGCTACAACATCGGGCGGGTCATGCGGTACCAACCCTTGACCCTCGAAGTGTTAGGAGAAAGGAGGAACTAAAAGACGCGCTTCGGCTGGAACAAGTGTTTTCGGTTTGGCTGGATGCAAGGAAGACGCACGCCAGCCACAATACGCGCGTTTTGACCAAACATGGAACGAATTTGACCACAACTTGACAGGAGGGGAACATGTTCGTTACACTAAGGCGCACGTTGGGAGGAACATACCTTGCCCCGCCTTTGAATTTCTTTGAATGCGCGACTACCATATCTCTAATGGCCTGCGGCGATAACGGGCCGTTGGAGAAGAGTGTGCGCTTCAGGTGAGACCTTCTTCACATCTTTGTCGCACGAACGTTTTCAAACGGTGTTCTTACCGAGCGTTTGAGCCTCGTTAAGAGAAGTCCGCGGCGGAGGCGCAGCCCGGGAGCAGCAGGCGCGCGCCCCGCTATTGCATGAGACACCCCACTATAGGAGCTATACCGAACAATGACCGTTACCACTGAACAACCTCTGGATTACAAAGTGGCGGATCTCAGCTTGGCCGATTGGGGCCGGCTGGAGATTAACATCGCCGAGAAGGAAATGCCTGGGCTTGTCGCCACGCGCGAACGCTACGCCAAGGATAAGCCGTTGAAGGGGGCCCGTGTCTCGGGCTCGCTGCACATGACGATCCAAACCGCCGTGCTGATCGAAACGCTTGTGGCGCTCGGCGCGGACGTGCGTTGGGCAAGCTGCAATATCTACTCGACCCAGGACCACGCGGCCGCGGCCATCGCCAAGGCGGGCGTCCCGGTGTTTGCGTGGAAAGGCGAAACCCTCGAGGAGTACTGGTGGTGCATCGACCAAGCGCTCCACTTTCCCGACGGCAAGGGCCCGAACCTCATCGTGGACGATGGCGGCGACGCCACATTGTTGATTCACCGCGGCTATCAGTTCGAGGAAGAGTACAACAAGAACGGGAAACTGCCCGAGATCAGCAAGGAGCACAAGGAAGTCGAGATCGTCGATACGCTGCTTCACCAGATCCACAAAGATACGCCGGATCGCTGGCATAAGGTGTCGGAAGAGCTGGTGGGTCTGTCCGAAGAGACCACCACGGGCGTGCATCGCCTCTACCACATGATGAAGGAAGGCACGCTGTTGACTCGGGCGATCAACGTCAACGACTCCGTGACCAAGTCCAAGTTCGACAACCTGTACGGCTGCCGCGAATCGTTGGCGGACGGCATCAAGCGCGCCACCGACGTGATGGTGTCCGGCAAAGTCACTGTCGTGTGTGGTTATGGCGACGTCGGCAAGGGATCGGCGCAGGCGATGCGCGGTCTCGGCTCCCGCGTGCTGATTACCGAGATCGACCCCATTTGCGCGCTTCAGGCCGCCATGGAAGGCTTCGAGGTAACCACCATGGACGAGGCCGCCTCCAAAGGCGATATCTTCGTCACCGCCACCGGCTGCTTGAACGCAATAAACAAAGACCATCTCATGCAGATGAAGGACGAGGCCATCGTGTGCAACATTGGCCACTTCGACAGCGAGATCGAGCTGGCCCCGCTCGAAGACGATCCCAACGTCGAGATTGTCGAAGTGAAGCCTCAGGTGGACTTGTTCAAGCTGCCCAACGGCCGCGCGATTATCGTGCTGGCCCGCGGCCGGCTTGTGAATCTGGGCTGCGCCACGGGCCACCCCAGCTTTGTCATGTCGAACTCGTTCTCGAATCAGACCCTCGCCCAGCTATCGCTTTGGACCGAGACGGACAAGTACGAACCCGGCAAGGTGTACACGCTGCCCAAGAAGCTGGACGAGGAAGTGGCCGAGCTTCACCTCGGCAAGTTGGGCGTCAGACTCACCAAGCTCAGCGATGAGCAGGCCAAGTACCTTGGCGTGCCTAAGGAAGGCCCCTACAAGCCTGAGTACTACCGCTACTAAAGCGGTTTGGGGAACACGCCCCAACCGATACGAGCAATCCATTGGCCGCCTGGGCGCCCCTCCCAGGCGGCCATCGATGTTTTGACCCACTGTTGTCCTAAACACGAAAGAGTGAGGCCGATTCAGCTAAGTGGGGACGCCTAATTATGAGGTTCGCAATCAGCCCAACCTGATATGACGTGCTGGACAAGAACAGCATTTCGCGATGAGCCAAAGCCGCCCTGAAAGGGCCAAAACACAACAGCCCTTCGGGCTGGGATTCTGACGCGCTGGCTTGTGGTCCGTGCCGACGTGAACGGCATGGCAATCTCTGTCTGTTTAGGACAGCAATGAAGGGGGATCAAGGGGGGATGTACTTCCCTGGAGCAGCCTCCTTACACGGCGATTAGGGAAGTCCGTGTGCGGAACGTCCGCCAGCGCCGGGAACGCCACATAGGCCAATCCACCGCCAATGCAGGTCACCGTGGCCGAAACCAACCCAAACACAGGGAACTCCCGCTTCCACGTGGCGGGTATTTCGATTTGCCGCCCGCGGCGTCACGCTACTGCTCGAAATCGCGCACTGTGCGTTGTAGGATCTCATTGTCCGTTCGCCGGATCCTCACCCAATAACAATCGCAAGACGGCATTGGCCTGGTGATGCGCCGCGACGCCCACCCGGGGCGCCATTAGCCCCGTGCCCGGTTGCGCCTCAGTAACCAGGTCGCCCACCACGATCAGGGATTTGCCCATCTTGCGCGTCACGATGGTGTTGCTTGGCGCATAGCCCGCCAGCCCCGTCGCCACGACGATGGGCCGGTCCGGGTAGGCCCCCAAGAAACTCTCGACCAGCATGGCCTTGCCATCCGGCGTATCGAACGCCTCGACAAGCACATCCACTTCGCTGAAGATGGTGGGCGTATTCTCCGGCGTCAGCCGCACATTGTGACTCGTGATCTTGACGTAGGGATTGACGCGCGCCAAGTTGGCCGTCATTGCCTTAGTCTTTGGCGAGCCGAGATCTTCCACGAAATACTGCTGCCGGTTCAAGTTGCTCGGCTCCACTACGTCGAAGTCGGCGAGGATTAAGCGGCCGACGCCAATCCGGGCCAACGCAATCGCCGCGGCCGAGCCCAATCCGCCGAGCCCCGCGATGCCCACCACGGAGTTTTTAATGGCCCGGTGCACGCCCGGCGTGTGACGCGCCGCCATCAGGGCCTCGAGTTCGTCTTCCGGCGGTTTCTCGCCCCGCCGGATCAACACGGCCTCGTCGCCCGCCTTCAACGTGACGTCCGTACGCGCGGGCGCGCCATTCACCACAAGCACATCCGCGCCCGGCTTCATCTTATCCCGGAGCCCGAACAGGGTTGCCCCCTCCGGAACTTCCACGGGCCGTTCGTTCACATAAATACGCATAGCGTTTTCTCGCCGTTTTCCTTGGCCGATCAACGGAAGCCAAGGGATACACCTGAAAGACAATAACCTTTATAAGGATAGAACAGCAACGGCGGGAAGTCAAATTCGCGGCCTGGTGTGTACCCGCTTATTGGGTTGAACGGGCGCCCTGGCCAACTCATTCCTTTGCTGTGCCCGAATCTAGTACTCCTTCAGCCCTTACTTTGTGGACAATGCACCTTTGCGTCGCTGGATTGGCTCCGGTTGGAGTTCAAAAGGAACGCTGCAGCCTTGCCTCCGTTTGTGGGTGAACATCTAAAGACTTCAAAGGGGTCACAGATAGTAGCCTGGGGTTGAAGCGCGCGCAGCGCGCAATACCCCAGGATCGCCAACGCAGTCCACCGACCCCGGTAGGGGTCGCGGCAGCCCCGTTCACAAAGGTTCTGCGACCCCTAAAGGGGTCGATGGGCGGGGCTTTGTTTCCGGGGGTATCGCCCGCATGCTATCGCACGCGGCCTCAACCCCCGGCTACCAGCTGTCATCCCTACGGGATGGATTTGATTGTTGATAGCATGTCAGGCTACGTCTGACGAAATCGGGGTATACAACAATTAAGGGCTGACTAAGTACTAGTCTGATTGCTCTGCGCATCTTGTTTGGTTTATATTCCTTGTTCTAGACTGCACACGTAAGTCATCAGCCGTGCTTTTCCGGAAGCACAGGCAAACGGCTCGGATGGAGCCAGTTCACGAGACCTAGAGGAGAAAACGTTATGAACATACCCCGCCTCAGATATAGCGCCGTTGGCCCGTGTGTGGCATTGGCGATGGGCGGCGTCCTTGCAGCCGCGTGCTGCATGGACACCGCCGGCGCATCGGAAAGCGATGGAATCCGGCCGTATTCGGAAAACCCTTTTTATTGGCAATACGATGGCGAACCCATCCTGCTCATCGGCGCAAGTGATAGCGACAATCTCTGGCAATGGACGGGCGAGCAACTCACGGAGCACCTCGATCGGATGGTAGCGGCGGGGGGCAATTACGCCCGTTGCACGATGTCGGACCGTGACGAAGGCGACGTGTTCGCATACGACGAGATTGAGGATGGGCTGTATGACCTGAACGAATGGAACGATGCGTATTGGGATCGCTTGACCTTTTTCCTCGATGAAACCGCCGAACGGGACATCATCGTGCAACTCACGCTGTGGGACAGGTACGACCTCGGCCGGTTTGACACGCACCCCTTGAATCCCGATAACAACGTGAATCTGGAATCGGACGCATTGACGGGCATGCGCGACTACTACGGCGGCTCGCTCCAAGACAACAACGAGGCGGTGCTCGAGATTCAGCACCGGTACATTGAACAGCTCCTTTCCATAACGCTGCAGTACGATCACGTGCTCTACAACATCAACAACGAAGGCGACCATCCCCGGAAATGGGATGACTATTGGGCGGAGCACCTGCTCGAACTCGCCAACGAACAAGGCGCCGAGATTCACGTAACGGCCATGGCATTCTCGCCCATGAACTCCGTTTATCACGCGTTGACGCGCCGCGACATCTACGCTTTCGCGGAGATTTCCCAGAACAATCAGGACGCCTTGGGCGCGGTTGGCCGTCAGCATTACGAGAACGTCATCCGCTGGCGCACCATCATTGCCGCCCATCCCGAGGGGCCGATGCCCATGAACAATGAGAAGGTTTACGGCCAAGGCGTGGGCGGGAACACCGCTGCCGGGACAGAGAAGGAAGCGGTGGAGCGTGTCTGGCGCAACATCTTTGCTGGCGCGGCTTCCAGCCGGTTTCACCGTCCGGCCATGAGAAACGGCTGGGGGTGGGGGACCGGCTTGTCGGAGCGCGCCGAGAGCACGCTGCGGGCGGTGTCGGCGTTTCTGGAGGAGTTCGATGTCTTTCGCGCATCCCCGTACTTCGAAGTGGAGATGGACAGCCACTCCATCCACGCGGACTACTGTCTGGCCATACCCGGGGAGGCGTACGCCGTCTACTTCCCATCCGGCCGCGCAACTGTTTACCTCAATCCATGGGTTTATGCTGATGAAGTATCGCTTCGCTGGCTGGACATCGAAGAGGCGGCCTGGTCGGACGAGGAGATCATCGAACTAGAGTGGGATCAGGAGATGGACCGCTGGTGGGGACCCCGCCGGGTCATCAACCTGACGCCCACCGACCATGGCTCGTATGTGGCCCTCGTGGAGATCGCGGATTAACGTGGCCGCTGGCCGAAAAAGAATGACGAAGCGTGGACTGGTGGTGGCCGGTCCACGCTATTCGGCTCGCGTATTTGTTTGAGCGGCGTACGAAGCCACTGCCATGTTCGTTGTGTTTAGAAAGCGAGCGACTGAAAATTCTGTTTTGCTTGAGTGTGATTAGGATTATATTTAAAGCTGGTATGTTGGTTTGTTGTTTCATATAACGCCCTACACGAGAATGCGCCGTTGAACGTTGCGGTATTTTGATGCGTTCGTTTTTCGGTGTTGTGGCCTCTCGTCATGGGTAGAGAGTTGTTTGCGATCATGGAGCGGCGCCTTTTTTCCAGTCAATTTCATCAAGAGAAGAAAGGAGTTGTTGTAGACCCCCAACATGGCATGGGGTTCGTTTAACTTCACTTGGCAATCCTCGCCCTTCAAACGCGCGCCGCCGTTCAGTGGCTTCTGGACACTGAACGGCAACGGTACTAACGGTCTCTCCTTTGTTGCGTAGCGAACCCCACCCCTGATTCAAAAGCTCTTCCAATGCGCCAAGGCGCCATAGCGGGACTAGATATTCACCGGTAGGCCCAACACCACATTGATGACCAGTTGAATGTCCCGCGCATCAACCCTTTTGTCGTGGTTCACGTCAGGAAATCCATGGCCGGGTAGGCCCAGAACGGAGTTAATAACCAGTTGGATGTCCACGGCGTTCACTACATTGTCACCGTCGACGTCGCCCACAATACCGGCGTCGATGTGAGCGCCAAGCCCCTTCAGCGTGATTGACTGTTGAGGCGGATTGGTCGCGCCGCAGTGCACCGTCAGTACCGTTTCAAACGGGCCTGAATAGGTGGGCTCGAACTCCACGTAGACGGTGTGGCTGTGCCCCGGCGGTATGGTGGGCGTCAGGGTCTCGGTGTTTGGCGCGAACGCGAAGTTGCTTGTGTCTCCAAGTGTTATCCCGCTGATATGCAGGGGCTGGTTGCCCGCGTTCCAGATGGTCACCGGGCACGCCATGATGCTCCCCGCCTCCCGCGTCTCGCCGAAATCGTGTTCGAGCGGCGTGACCCCCATGCGGTACACGCTCTGGGCTGGGGTGGGGAAGATCGTCTCATAGAACGGTTCGGCGCGGCCGGCCAACGTATCCAAGCAATCCAGCTTCAGCCCGAACTCGATAGCCCGTGTGGCGATCTGCATCCCGTCGAGGACGTCCACGAAGTCCGATACCGTATCGGCCGTATCCTCCATCGGCGGATAGAAGGTGGCGAAGAACTCGAGCGGGATACTCAAACTCTCCAGGATGTCGCCCAACGCGTCGAGGGCCCTGGCCCACTCGTTGATATCGTTTTGGAGGCTCAGCGCGTTCCACGCCGTATCCTGTAATGGAACAACCAAGTCCCCCCGAAAATCGCGGAAGTCACGGTGCATCGCGGTCTCATAATCCCCTCGATCTTCTCCCTCGGGCGTGTACGCCTGAGCGCGATAGAGCGTCTGGTAAAGCCCCGCCGTGACCTCCTCGGCGTAGTAGTCTTTGAGAACCACATTGTACAGCGCATGCCGGACCAGGATCTTCACCACCGCGTCGCTGTCAATCGAGTGGTTCATAGAGCCGTTTTCCACGGTGGGAATGGCTTGTAGCGCCAAATCCTTTGTCATCCCCACCACGAAGTCTCGAAACGCTCCCTGCGGTAGTTCGGATTCGATCTTTCCGAATACGCTTTCTACCGCCGCAACGACTTCTTCCCGGTTATCCGCCCCCTGTTGAAGCACCTGTTGGCCGATGTCCTGGCCGAACTGTTCCAGGGCGGCGTCAAAATCGTCGAATCCTTCTTCGTTGGTGGCGGCCTCGAGAACACTTCGCACGTAGCCCGCGACCGCGGCCTCCATGGGAGTGTCCAACTCGATGTCCTCGAACAACGCGTCCACAATATTGTCGGCTAACAGTTCGATGATTTCTCTCTTGGCGAGATGTAGCGCCAAATCCTGGGCGGCCTCCATCACGGGGGACCAGTCCTCGAATTCCGCATCCAGGCATGTGTACATCATGCTTGTAATGAGCGGTTTGTATGGCCCGGCGGGAATTTGTTCGACCACCAGCGCTTTAAGTTCGACTATCAACTCGTCTTGAGCGTACGCGATTAGCTCGTCTAGGGCTTCCTCCAACAGTACGCGGTTGGCGGTGAACTCGCCGCGCGTGATCAAGACGTCCACGATCGTCGCCAGGATTTCGACGGCGGCGTCTAGCCAATCGTTTTGAACCGACGCATGAAGATCTTCCGTCTCCTGAATTATGCTGATAAAATCCATCAGGATCTTGTGGAAGTCATCAATG
>JAWOFY010000371.1:0-5616 GCA_046497285.1 Candidatus Hydrogenedentota bacterium | reverse complement strand
GCGCGGGGCATTGGCAAGGCTTGCGCGCAGGCTTTTGCGGAGAGCGGGGCCAAGGTCGCCATTTGCGACCTCTCGCTTGAGGGGGTGGAGGAAACCGCCAGCGAGCTGGGGTCCAATGTGAAAGGCTACGCCGCCAACGTCACGGATCGGGAAGCGGTGGACAACCTCTTCAAGAGCATCGAACAGGACTTCGGCACCGTCAACGTGCTTGTCAACAACGCCGGGATCAATCGCGACGCGCTGCTCATGCGGATGAAGGACACCGACTGGGAGAGCGTCATCCAGACCAATCTGAACAGCGCCTTCTATTGCTGCCGGGCCGCGGCGCGTGGGATGATCAAGCAGCGCTGGGGCCGCATCGTCAACATGTCCTCCATCATCGGCCTTCGGGGACAGGGGGGGCAGACCAATTACGCCGCTTCCAAGGCCGGGCTTATCGCCTTTGGGAAATCCCTGGCCCAGGAACTCGCCTCGCGCAACATCACGGTCAACGCCGTTTGTCCGGGATACATCGAGACGAGCATGACCAACGAACTGAGCGACGACCAAAAAGCCGGGATCGTCGAGCGCGTGCCCATGGGCCGCGTGGGAGCGCCGGAAGAAGTCGCCCGCGTCGTGCACTTCCTCGCCAGCCCCAGCGCCTCCTACATAACCGGCGCCGCGATTCCCGTTGACGGCGGCTTGGCTATGTAAGGCCGTAATCCGCTCGCGCCAACCCGCGAAACCATCCCCTCATTGTTCCCGGCTCGCTCGTTTGGCCGCCGGGCCGCGCCGGAAAGGCTCCGGTTCGCGGCCCGGCCGGCTTCTCTGATAATATGAGCGTTTGCTCCCACCGTACTATGCATCCGTGATTGGAGACCCAATGAAACAACAGTTTGTCGATATGCTTGAGGAAGGCGATTACGTCAGCGACTACTTCCTCGCGGCGCGAAAGGACCTGCGCGATTTGCATTCCGGGGGAAAATTCCTGGGCATGGTCTTCAAGGATCGAACCGGAGAGATTGGCGGGGTGCTGTGGCAAAACGCGCCCGCCGTCGCCAAACTGTTTGAAGTGGGCGACGTGGTGCGGGTGCGGGGCACGGTCAACACCTATCAAGATCGCCTGCAAATCCGCGTGGACCAAGTACTTCCTCTGCGCGAATCCGAATACGATCTTGCCGATTTGGCGGCCGCTTTAAGTAACGCCGAGGATTTGTATCAGGCGTTGACGGATATCTTGAGTCAAATCGAGGATCCCTGGCTGCGCAAGCTGGTGGACCCCTTCCTAGAGGACGAGGCGTTTGTCGAGCAATTCAAGGCTGCAGCCGCCGGGAAAAAGTGGCATCATGCGTATCGCGGGGGACTGCTGGAACACTGCTATGAGATGGCGCGTTGCGCGGAGACCATGTGTGAGCTCTTCTCCGGAATCAACCGCGACTTGCTCCTCTCAGCCGTCCTCGTGCACGACATCGGCAAGCTCGAAGAGATGAGCCACGGGGCGCATGTGGACTACACCAGCGCGGGAAAACTCCTCGGCCATCTTGCTATCGGCATGGACATGGCGCAGCGGCGGATAGACGCCATCGAAGGATTTCCCGAGAACCTGCGGCTTCAGTTACTGCATTGCGTGCTGGCCCACCACGGCGAACTCCAAACGGGCTCGCCCGTGCTGCCGAAGACCCTTGAAGCGCTTGTCCTCTATCATTGCGACAACATGAGCGCGCAGACCAACGCGTTTAACCGAGTGGTGGCGGAAACCAAAGACCGGGACCGGGCGTGGTCGGACTACATCGGCATGATCGGCCGCCAAATCTGGACACGGGACGAGGATTAGGCGCAACATCATACGCCACAGGGATGAACGGTGGTCCAGGTTATCGCGTCACGTGACGAGGGGAAAAGCGTGCGGACATGCGATTACACGAGAGGGACACCTTGCAAGCTGTGGAAAGGGGCGAACACGCGGCGCTCCCTGGAGATGACGCCCAAGCCTGCCGGAAACAGGAGGCGTTGGCCTATCTCAACGAGCATCCCTATTCGCCTCCGTGGTGGCTTCGTGGAGGACACGCTCAGACCGTCTGGGGATCTTTTCTGAGACGCAAGACGGCTCCACCGCGTCGCAAGGAAACGTGGGAAACGCCGGATGGCGACTTCCTGAACATCCACCTCACCGAGGGACAAGCCCGCCGCCCCGCCGTCCTGTTGCTCCATGGGCTCGAGGGCTCCGCGTTCTCTCATTACATCCTGGGGCTCACCTGGCGCTTTCGCGCGTTGGGTTGGACAACGGCCGCGATGGAATATCGCGGCTGCGGCGGCGTGATGAACCGGGCCTTTCGCCTGTACCATTCCGGGGAAACGAGCGATCCCGAATTCGTGGTCCATGAGTTAATCAAACGCTACCCCTATCGCCCGCTGTTTCTTGTGGGCGCCTCGCTGGGGGGCAACATCATCGCGAAGTGGTTCGGCGAACAAGGCGGCGCGCTCCCGGCCGAAGTGCATGCAGGCGCGGCCATCTCGCCCCCTTTCGACTTGACGGTCTCCGCCCGGCGCGTGGACACCATGCTGGGCGGGGCCTACGCCCGCTGGTTCACGCGCAGCATGGTCCCGAAAGCCCTCGAAAAGGAACGGCAGTTCCCTGGCCAATTGGACCGCGAGGCCGTAAGCCAAAGCAAGACGTTCGCCGAGTTCGACACCCACGTCACCGCCGTGCTCCATGGTTTCCGGGACGCGGAGGACTACTGGGCCAAGAGTGGATGTGGCCCCTTTCTGCCCGGCGTGCGGCGGCCTTTGCTGTTGATTGCCGCTGAAGATGACCCTATGAGTCCGGGCGAGACGTTGCCGCGGAAGACGGCGAACGCCTCGCCCTGGTTGCATCCTCTCTTCACCGAACGGGGCGGCCACGTAGGATTCGTGCAAGGCCGCTCTCCGTTTCATCCCCGCTACTGGGCGGAAGAACAAGTGGTCCGCTTCCTCTCGTACTACGCTGAGCGCGCCGGGTAATACGGTGTGTTGGCGTTTACATCCCCCGGCCCTTCGGGCCACCCTTCCAAGGTTGAATTCTATCGCCGCCTTCCAGGCAACCCGTATGCCGGCAAGATGCCGGCGCTACGTTGCTCCGCGAATCAGCGTCCTGATCCGGTGATTCGCGGAATCACCACACCTTGAATCGGACCGTTCCCTCGCCGGGGTTCTCAAACGGCCCTGGTGTGGGCGTGCTCTCGCTACGCGTTTCTCCGAAGTAGTCCATCCCCAGGTCGATCGCGGAGCCATCGGGTTGTCTGAATGGCAGGCCGGGTATGGCCGCCTCGCCCAAGCGTTCGGTGGTCACGCGTTGGGTAGGGGCATCCGAGAGCGAGGAATCCAGCGTCATCTCAAGGTAGACGCCGTCCTCTTCTTCGAACAGGCGGATTTCGGGGTCAAACGCCGGCCGGACCACGGGCTCCGCTTCGTGTTCCGAGGCCTCGGCGCCGTTGTAAAACACATTGCCGCTCATGTCTACGGGCATGGCCGCGTCGTCATACGGTGTCAGGCCGGGGCCGCCCACGAAGATGTTGTTATGAAACCGATTATCGCCGCCCTCGTGGTTTTGCAGTCCCGCCACCTCGGTCGAATGAGGCTCGAGGAACGGTGTCTCCCGCCCCAATACAGGTTGGGCGTGAATGTGGCCCACGAGAAGATTATGGGCATAGGCGCCGCCTTGCGACCAATCCGACAGGGCGTGGCCCGAGAGCGCGAGGTTGTGGTCCAACAAGAAGGGACCGTGGTTGACCTCGATAAAGAAGTCTTCTTGCGGGCCGTTGTCGTGCAACACGTTTCGCGTCACGCGCGTCCCCTGCGTCATCCAGTCCAGCCAAATCCCCCGCGTGGTCCGGTAAATGTGGTTGTGGCTGATCTCGCCGTCAACCGCGCCATGGATTTTGATCCCGGCCATCTCGGCGCCCGTGAACAACCGGCGGATGTGAATGTCGTGGATCTCGTTGCGCGTAACGGTGCTGAACACGGCCCCCATGCTGCCCACGAGGCCCGCTTGCTCACAATGCGAGATGCGGTTGTTTCGGACGATGTGATGCCCTATGTTCTCCTTCGACCAGCCATCTTCCAGGGCGCGTTCGATCGTCTCCACATATCCCTCGGCCGTGTCTTCCGAAGTGTTGTCCCATTTATCGCCGTACTTGCCAAGCGTTACGCCCACACACGTTGAGTAGCGGATGTCGTTGTCCTCGATGATCCAGCCCCGGCTCCAGTGCGCCCCGATCAGTCCCACTTGCTCCGCTGTCGGCGGCGCCCAGGGCGTGGCGGCCTGCATCATCGTGAAACCGCGCACGGTGATGTAATCCCGGCCCGGTTCGCTCGGGTAAAACACGGCCTGGCGAACATTAATTTCGACATCCGCTTCGTTGGGATCCGTATCCTTGAACTGCGCCCAGATCACCGTCTCCGTCTCATCCACCTCGGCAAACCATAGGCCCAATTCCGCCGGCCCGGCTGTTTCCGCGGCAGACTCCTCAACAGAGTTCTTGAACGCCAGGCACACGGTCTGCGTACCGCTGGTGGGCGCAATTTCGAGTGTGAACGATTCCCACTCTTGCCAGCCGCCCGTGTTCGGGACCGAAACCTCGCCCAGTAGTTCGCCATCCGGTTCGTCTAGACGAATCTCGATGACTCCGCCTTCCGCGGCGGATGAAGCGCGAATCTCCAGCTCCTCCGCGCTCTCGCCGAAGTCCACACCCTCGTACCGGACCCAGTCGCCATGCTCAATCCAGCCGATGCAATCCACCCCTTCCGTCGAAGACGCTGTATCAATGCCGCTCTGGTTCGCGTAGTCCACGGCCAGCACCCGTTCAGCTTCGCCCGGCCGAAACCATACCACGTTCAGCAGAAACCCCGAAGGCGCCTGGACGTCTCGCCAGGGCGGGCGATCCCCAACAGGCTCCAGCGTGTCGTCCCGTGCGGCCGCTTCAGTTAGCCAATGGCCGTCCAGATAGACCGCACCAGTATGGTGCGTCCGGCCCAGGGGATTGAACCAATCACCGTGAATCTCGTCGCTGTAGGGATTAAAGTCTCCGAAGAAATCGTTGGGAACTCGCACCTTCCACGTATCATGCCCCACGTGCTCCCAACCTTGCATGGGTTCAGAGCCTTTGATGACCACCTCCTCGCCTGGCGCCGCCCGGTAAACGATGCGCTCCTTGTCCGACACCCCGCCCCGCGGAGGATCGATTCGTTCGCGATAGGTCCCTTCGTGCACCGTGATCGTGTCACCCGGATCGGCCCTCCGCGCCGCTTCGGAGATGGTGCGTAACGGCTGCTCTTCGCTCCCCTCCCCGTCGTCGGCGCCGTCAACGGCGACATGATATTCCCGGCCCGAATCCGGTTGTTCACTGGCCAACGCAATTCCGGTTCGCGTCATGGATGTGGTCAAGGCCGCCGCCGAAGCCGTCTTTAAGAACTGCCTGCGCGTCGATTTCATCATGTATCCCATCTCCCTATCCTATCGTTATCCGCCGGGCGCATGCGTCACCGCCGGGCTCACGTATCAGCTGTTGGACGAATCAAACTCATGCTCGTCCCCGGTTGTCTCGGCATCCTGTCGAGGCGCCGTATAGCTCACATAAGGCCACTTGGTTTACTCTAGCG
>JAWOFY010000355.1:0-4087 GCA_046497285.1 Candidatus Hydrogenedentota bacterium | reverse complement strand
TAGTGATGAACAATCAAACGGATTTGGTTGAAATTGTAACAGAACTGACTCCACTTGCTGTAATTAAACCGAATTGGTTGCCGAGGCCGGTAAGGATCAGCTGCTTCAAAAAGCCCGGGATGTGGCTTTGCAGTGCGAAATTTATCTGGCATAACTTATAACCCTTGCCCTGAGGGTTGTGGGGGAGTGTCCTCCTCAAAAATATATTTTCTATCTGGAAATCAACTATGCTGAACGAAATGGCTATCTAAAAATTTTGATTGGATGTGTTTGGGTGGCGATGCCCAGCGACAGCGTCGCCGTCAGGAGACCCGTCTGGGTTCCCGTGCCCATCTCCCACTCGAAGAAGTACAGGGGAAGCGTAAGGCTTTCTCCGAACATGGCCAAGCCGTATTCAACAATATTCTGCATCACGAAGGCCCCCGCGAACCAGAAATACGTCACCCCCGCCAGGGAAGCGAAAAGCCAGCGGTCGGCGTAAAACAACGCAAGATAATGCGGAAGCCTGTCCCACGGGTTCCACGGGATCTTGCGATCGGGTTCGGCGGCGGGAGGCCGCGTTATGAAGTAGGAGCACACCAAACCCGCGAGGGTGAAGCCAATCAAGACCAGGCCCGCAAGCGCAATCTCATCCCGGAACCAATCCAGCAAGGTCCCCCCCAAGGCCTGGCCAAGGATGATAGCTACGAAGGTGCCCATCTGCATATAGCCGTTGCCCCAGGGCAGCCGGCCCTCCGGGAGAATCTCGGGCAAAATGCCGTACTTGGAAGGGCTGAAGAACGCGCTTTGAAGTCCCATTAAGAAAAGCACGAACAGGAGGAACCAAGCGCTTTGCAGCCAGAACCCCACCAAGGCCATGACCATGATCACCACCTCGAAGTATTTCGTCAGGATGGCGATGGTCTGCTTGCTGTAGCGATCCGACAACGCCCCCATGAGGCCCGGAAAAATGAGGTAGGCCCCATTGAACAGCGCGAACGCGATCTCGGTGGAGGGAAAGTCGTCGCTCACCAGGGCCAACGGCAAGAACAGCACGATCAGCATGCGGTAAGAGTTGTCGTTAAACGCCCCCTGGAATTGCACTGCGATCAAGGCCCAGAAACCTGAACGATTGAATTCCTCGGTCTGGCCGTTCGCCATCCTGCGCACACTCCCTGTTGCAGCGTCCTTGTTACGATTAAAAGCCGGGTGATGATACCGGAAACAAAGGCGGGAGATACAACCTTCCCTTATCCCCTAATCGCCGGGTAAGTGCGCTGCACCAGGGAACAACATCCCCCTTGATCCCCTTCAAGGGGGGAATCCCTCGTACCGCCGGCATCTTGCCGGCATATACGGCCCCCTGGAAACGTGGGTACCCATTCCATTCCCGCTTGGAAGGGGTGGCCCGACAGGGCAGGGGGATGTAAACGCCCCGCACCCCACCGTAACCGGCGATCGGGGCTTATCCCGCCCGGGGTGCATTCCCTTACGGCAATGGTTCGCGCGGTTCGCTGGTGAAGGGAGATTCGCCCCGAAGGCGGCGGGCGATATCGGCAATAATCCGGGGATCCAGGGTCGCGGTAAGATGATCGGGTTGCAGGAATCGGGCGGGAACCCACCATGGGACCTCGCCCGGCGGAGCGGCGTTTTCCGGCCCCACCATGCGATCGCCCAGCCGGACGTAGGGATAAAGCTCGTACCCGGTATCCGTATACCGGTCATTCAGCTCCTTCAAGAAATCCGAGTCCTTGCGCATGGCCCGTTGCCGCGAATCCAACGATGGAACGGCCGCAAGGGCCGCCCCCTGATGCGGGGTGCTGATGGTGAACAGGCGGGCGATGCGTAACCGGCGCGCGGGTTCGTCTTGCTCCTCGGGCTCCATCGCGGCGTAACGCGCGACGAGTCCGCCCATGGATACCCCACCACATCGACTTCCGTTGTCCACGCCGCATCCTCCGACGGAAACGCCTCCTCCACTGACGCAATCGCCCGTTCCCTGCACGCATCAAAGCTCCATGCCAAGGGAAACGCCACGGAGATAACCCGGTCATCTCCGGTAAGGCTGCGGAGCTGCCGGGCCAAGTTCCATGACGCGACGCCGGGATCGAAAAGCCCGGCCAAGACCACTACGGGGCGTTCGAGCCGGCCCGGTTCGGCTTCCATCTCCCGCAATGCCTCGCGCGCTTCCGACACGCTAACGTCGAATGACGGATTCTCGGCTCCTATCCCGGCGCATCCCATCAAGAAAACGGCCACACCACACACTATTGCTTTTCCGGGCCATCCATTCATACGCTACCCCATTCGAACACAAACCTTCCGGCCATTTCAGTCTCCTTAGCTGGGGGCGCCATTGAGACGCCCCGCCCCTGCGTATTGGCTTACTCCGAGCCGGTCAAGGGTTCTGTCGCGGCGTTGGCTTTCTGGGCTAGGGCGTGGATGATGCTGGTTCGCGAGGCCTCGTCTTCCACGCGATCAAGCGCGTTGACGAGGGCGCGCACCGAGGCCCGCGAGGGATTCGCTACAAGGGCGTAACACGCGGCATCCACAAGCTCGGGATCTTCCAGCCAAGGGGCGATGGCCTCCACCTCGCGGTGGTCAGCGCACCACGCGAGCAGATGAAGCACCTCGCGGCGGACGGCCACGGTGTGTTCATCGTCGAGGCATTCGGCTAAAGCTCGGGCCACGGCGCGCTGCTCCTCGTCCGCTTGGGGGCGGCCCGCATGGTGAACGATGCTCTCCAGCGCCTGCCGGGCGGCTCGGCGTATGACGACATTCTCCGCGTCCAGATGCACGGCGAGCGGCTCCACGGCCTCCGCGCCTAGCTCGGCCGCGTTTTGGACGGCTTCAAACCGCTCTTCGCCGTCGACTTCGGGATCCACAATGGTCTCCACGTCAACCGCCAGCGCGGGCGCGGACACCATGACGGCCAAGAAGGCCATCGCGATCGCCCCAAAACCGGGGCTGCCTTTCCACTGCGTGATCTTCATGATAGGTCCCTTTCTTCGCGTCGGAATCGCTTTACACATGCCACGCTCCGCGGCCAGGCCGGGCCGCCAGATGGTCAACTCAGGATCGCGCGCCCCACGTGACATCCAGATCCATCGGGACATCATAGATGCGCTCGGCGGAGGGACATACGCCCAGCCGCCTTGATGCATTACAATCGAAAAATAATGCAGCCGGGCCAAGCAGATTGTCAACATCCCCAATTCCCGGATACGCTCCAGCCAATTGTGAAGGACATCCCCCTGCTTCTCCTTCGGTTACGGAAGGTCAGGGGGATGTCACTACTACCTATTCGTGCGTCCGCTGTTTCCGGGCAGCCGTCTTCAGCGCGGCTGAGCCGCCCACGAAGCAAACGTATCCGTGGGATCGGGCACATCCGCCGGCATTGTGCGTGGGCCCGTCTTTTCCCGGAAATCAGCCACGACATCCTCCGAAAACTCGGCCATCGTCATGATGGTGTTGTCAATCAGTTCAATGTTTTCCTCGGGCGTCGCGTTGTACCGAACCACGGGCGTATCCTCGTCGGGAAGGACAAGGATGTTGTCCTGGACAAGGTTCTCCTCGGCCTGATGGAAACGCAGCGGCGAGCGGTCAATGTCGTAAATCGCGTTCCCTTCGATGGTCAGTTCCTTCGAGCCTTCGTCGATGAACATGCCATTGCTCTCGGCGCGGCCCATATTCAAGGGCACGGAGTGGATCAGGTTACCACGAAGCATGGCGCCGGGCTGCAACCCCAGGGTGTAGATGCCGCCGCCGTCGGAAAGCACTTGCATCACGTCGTGAATGTGGTTGGCCTCGATAATCGTTCCCTGGCACGGCGTCGGCTCTGGATTCCATAGCCAACCCACGGAGACTCCCGAATAAGGCAATTGCCGAATGGTGTTGTAACGGACTTCGGTATCCGCGGCCATGCCAACCCATACGCCCACGGCGCCAAAGAACCGCACACCGCATCGCTGGATAACATTGTCTTCGATGACGTTGTTGGAAGCGGCCTGCTCCGGGGCAGCGTCTATCCAGGACTGGCCATCAATCTGTCGGCTCCGGTCCTCGCCAATGAGGATCCCGTTGCCCGCTACGTCGTCGATCACATTGC
>JAWOFY010000323.1:0-3239 GCA_046497285.1 Candidatus Hydrogenedentota bacterium | reverse complement strand
TGTAGAGGGCGAGGAGCGAAGGACCGTGAAAAGACAGCGTGAAAGACCCGAGACGAGGCGCCTTGGCGGCGGGGGTCGTACCAACATGCATTATGTCGTACGCGTTTGCAACCAACTACTAGCTACATGCTCCTGGCGGGAGAATCCACCTAAATGCGTAAGAATAAAGGACGTAGCTGTCCTTTTCCTGCCAACACGCCCCCCTAAAGGGCTTAACTTCCGTTGTAAGACTCCAGCATGTCATGAAGCAAGGGAGAGAAGCCATGAATAAAGACAGAAGCGATTCCAGAAGCGCGGGCTCCATCAGCCGCCGCCAGTTGCTCCGGTATGGAGCGGGTTTGGCGGGCTTGGCCGTAGCGGCCCGTCTGCCCAAAGCCGTTGCGGCGGAGCGGTCTTCCGGCGGGGCGGTCAAGCCGAACATCGTTTGCATCCTGGCCGACGACCTGGGCTGGGGCGATCCCAAGTGCTACAACCCCGATAGCCAGGTGAACACGCCCAACATCGACCGGCTCGCTTCGGAAGGAATGCGGCTGACGGACGCGCATTCCCCCTCGGCGGTATGCACGCCCACGCGCTACGGCGCCTTAACAGGCCGTTACGCGTGGCGCACCCGCCTTGAAAGCGGCGTGCTGCAGGGGTACTCCCGCGCCCTCATCGAGCCGGACCGCCTCACCGTTGGCGGCTTGCTTCAGGAGGCGGGTTACCACACCGCGGGCGTGGGAAAGTGGCATCTTGGATTCCAAGAGTATGAGCCTGGGGAAGATGAGAACGTCGATTACGAGGAGCCCCTCACGCCTGGTCCCGTCACGCAAGGCTTCGACCAGTTCTTCGGCATCCCCGCGTCACTCGACTTTGAGCCCTATCTCTGGGTGGAGGACGATGCGCCCATCGCCCAGCCCACCGACGAGGTGGAGGCCAGCGAACACCGGCGGCAAGGCGGGGGCGGCTTCTGGCGCGAGGGAGCGGCCGCGCCGGACTTCAAGCACATCGAAGTGCAGGGCGCCATCACCACGCGGGCCATCCAATATATTGAGGAGCGCGCTAAAAAGGCGTCAGATCAGCCCTTCTTTCTGTACGTTCCCTTCGCGTCGCCTCACACGCCGTGGCTGCCCACGGCGCCGTTCCGAGGCGAAACGGATGCCGGGTACTATGGGGACTTCGTGAAGGAAGTCGATTGGAGCGTGGGGCAAATCTTGCACGCGCTGGACCGTGCGGGCGTGGAGGACAACACCATCGTCATCGTCACCAGCGACAATGGCGCCCACTGGCCCGAAGGCGACATCGAGGAATACGGCCATCGCGCCAATGGACCTTGGCGGGGTCAAAAAGCCGACATCCACGAAGGCGGACACCGGGTCCCCTTCGTCGCGCGTTGGCCCGGCCGTATTCCGGCGGGTGTTGCGCGGGACGACCTCTTGTGCCTGACGGATCTCATGGCGACCTTCGCCGCCCTCCTGGATTACGATTTGCCGGAGGATGCCGCCGAGGACTCCTATAACCAGCTCCCCGTCTTGCTCGACGAAGAGCTTGAGGAGCCCGTGCGCGAGGCCGCGGTCCACCATTCGCTGAACGGGACCTTCGCCATCCGCAAGGGACCGTGGAAGCTCATTCCGGACAATCTTGGCTCGGGCGGTTTCACTAGCCCGCGACAAGAGGAGCCCGGCGAGGGCGATCCCGGCGGGCAACTCTACAATCTGGAGGAGGACCCTGCGGAAGAGCGCAATGTCTACGAAGATCATCCCGAAGTGGTGGAGGAGCTGCGCGCCCTTTTGCAGCAATACGAGGACACGGGCCGAAGCAGGCCGTAGGGGGGGATGCGCGTCCAATATCCGGCAAGCCGTCATTAGGGAAGCAGGGGAACCGTTTTTGCGACAGTTCTGCTGACCGTCTTCCCCGCGCCCGATCCTTTTTCCGGTACCTAGTCCGGCGATGGCGTCATTCGAATCCAAAGAAATCAGACCGGATGTTACGAGAGCAAGCGCCCTCTCATCGCGTCTTCGCGACACGGCCCCACCGAGAGGGCGCATCGCCCCGAAATGGGAGCGATGCGCCCTCGAGTGTTCCTCCGTGATCGGACTCCATGGATCGTGAAGGGTTACCGATCCTATTCCCGTACTCAGCTTACACTATAATGCGGACGGCGGGACGCCTTCAGGTCCTGGTCAAATTGCTCGATCCGCTCTCGCAGCCGTTGCGCCACATCCGGATACGTCGCCGCAAGGTTGTTCGATTCGCCGAGGTCGATCGCGAGGTTGTACAGCTCCTCGGGGCCGTCTCCCGCCTGCCGGTATTTCCAGTGCCCCACGCGCACCGCCTGCAACTCGTTACCGCGATAGTAGTAGAACGCTTCGTGCGGCGATCTTGCATCCGGGTCGCCCGACATCAATGGCCAGATGTTCTTCCCGTCGATGACGCGATCATCCGGTAACTCGGCCCCAGCAAGGTATGCGAACGTGGGCAGCAGGTCGATCGTCGCGCCCACCTCGCTCTGAATCTCACCCGCCGGAATCCGGCCTGGCCAGCGCATGACGGTGGGTACACGGAACCCACCCTCGTAGGTCGAGAACTTCGCCGCTCGCAACGGGTCGGCGAAGCCGCCGCGGTTGCCGTCCAGATCCCAGGGTCCGTTATCCGTGGTATAGATTACCAGGGTATCCTCTTCGAGGCCGAGTTCCTCCAGCGTGTCAAGAATCCGGCCTGTGCTCCAGTCGAGTTCCTCGATGACGTCGCCGTACGGGCTATACTCGCTACGGCCTTCAAACTCCTCGGTTGTGAACAACGGAATGTGGGGCATCGCGTGTGGAATGTACAGGAAAAACGGCTCGTTTTGATGCTCCTCCATGAAGGCAATCGCTTCCTCTGTTGTCCGTTTGGTCAACTCTCGCTGATCGACCGGATATTCAACAACCTCCTCGTTGATCATGAGTGGCACGTCATTCTTGCGGCGGCGCTCATCCGGCACCCCTTCGCGAATCCACTCCTCGGTTACTCCGTCGCGCAGGATGACGTCGTCCGCAAGCGGGGCGCGAGGGTCAATCCACATGTCGTTGCTATACGGGGTGCCCCAGTAGTAGTCGAAGCCCTGGCGGGTCGGCAGAAGCTCGGGGTGATGACCGAGGTGCCACTTGCCGATTATGGCTGTGGCGTACCCCTCTTCCTTAAGCAGGTCGGCAATGGTGACCTCGTCTGGATGCAAGCCGTGGTTATTGTTTGGGAACAGCACATCCGGCAGGCCGACC
>JAWOFY010000217.1:0-15863 GCA_046497285.1 Candidatus Hydrogenedentota bacterium | reverse complement strand
TGCAAGAGTCTACCCAAGCCAGGTCTTTCAACTGCATGATCTGGGTAGGAGTAATTCCTGAGTCCAACTCGAATGAAAAATAAACGGTATCTTTTTAACGGGAGAGGTCCTTCATTCTCCAACCATGGATATACACTAGGAACCCTAACTCAATCTAAAAAGACAACCTGTTCTCTTCAAGTGCTGACAGTCACCATAGTGCTGGGTATATTAAGAGACGGTGCCGGTCGGGAATCCCTCTCAGCACCGTCTGTATTTGGCACATAGTTCTAAAATAGCTTCAACGTAATGGTGTCAGGAATACTGCTTCACCATTTCAGAAATAATTGAATCTACCTTAGCTAAATCCTCATAATGCTCAATGATTTCCCCATTTTTCATGAAAATTAAGGAGGGACAGTTTTTGTATTCAAGCCTGCACGCTATACGGTCAGATTTGTAGACGTCAATACGCCTAAGTTGAATTTTTCCCTCATAGTTTTTCTGGGCTTGTTCGATCCTTGCAAGATATTCACGGTCGAGAGGTTCTATTGCATTGTATACAAAAGCCATGATCAGGCCTTTTGCCTCGAAAATCTCCTTTTGCACATATTCAACTTCTTCGACGTATTTTTCGGCCATGAAACCTGCAATAGCACCATCACCTACAGCAGTTGCAACTTGCCTGAGGATTTTATCGCGGCAGTCCCCAACTGCATAAATCCCGGGGATATTTGTCTCCATTGTCTCATTTGCAGTAATGTATCCACGATTGTGATGCATTTCCTCGGCAGTAAGGCAAGAGATGGAAAAGACAAGCGCTTGCCATCACCGATATGATACTCCACAGAAATAACGCTGAGCGAGCGTTACGAAAGGGGCTAAACATGCCCGGCGACGGTTTCCGCCTTGCAAAGCTCACCCGTTTCCGAAAAGATGGGTTCTCAATTGAAGCAGCTCTTGGTGAAAGCGTCGTTTGTCCTCTTCAATAAAATCCTCCATGGCTGCCGCGAGCGAAGCTCTTTGGTTTAATGCTTCCCGGATCTTCTCACGCATGTCAGCCGGCGAATGATCGGTCAACAGGCCATACCGCCCAAACACATTCCGAATTACGGCGTTATCTGTAGCGACAAAGGGTTTCTTCAGGGCAATGGCCTCTCGTATTGACCACAAGAGGGTATCCGGTCGCAACGTCAAGGTCAGGACCACATCACAACGATCCATGAGTTTTACAAATCGCGGGTAGTCCAAGAGCCCCGTCAGAATAACATTTTCCGGCGCACTGCCGGGCTCTAAGCTTGCTCTTTCCCTCTGACCAGTGACAAAAAAACAGAGATCTGGTATTTCCTCCGCGGCGGCAAACACCTCCCGGAAGGCGTCATCCTCGGCAAAGCGATTCACCATGAGCACATTGGCGGTTCCCCCCGAAGTCAGCGCCTCTTCCAGAAACGAAAGATCCACCTGCGGATTAAGAATCTCTTCGCGGCGGACGGCAGGAGATTGTAACAAAAACGGACCCCCTGCGTCCCAACTCTCCAGCTCGCGATAATTGGCCTCATTATGGGCCAAGTTCGCACATGCGCGCCTGGCAAACGGTTTGAAAAGATGGAGACGGCTCTTCCATCGAGCGTCGCCAAACGCGGCGGAATGGTTGTCCACCACATAGACGGCCCGCCAAAGCACAGCATATAACCACACCGTCCAGACTGCTGGAAAAGGAGGATTTTGAACAAATACATAGCGCGGTCGCCTCCAAATTAGATTCGCCAAGGTGTGTACGGCCTGCGCCAAATACCGAATGGGCCAGGGTGGAGTGATATTGAAAAAATACATACAATGCGAAAAAATAAGGTGGGCGCCCGTAGCTTTACCAATGAACCGGCTTCGCCGACTCAAGGCAGGATCCTCCCAAATGACAAAGGCGCCTTCCTCTTCCCAGCAAGGCTCCGTATTAGTTCCAATTTCTGACTCTGGCACTCTCTTCCTCTCTCAAAGGGTGATGGCGGGGGATCCAGTGAACCGGTCCGAACGGAAAACGCCTACCTCTGCAAACTCCTCCAGTCTACCGCATTGGGGAGTGGTAATGCATCTGCCGAATCAAGGAGCTCTTTGGCGGCCCACGGCATAATCTGCTATCCCAAGAGAATTATACAACGGGTTTCGGTGTAGCCTTTGCCGAATTGCACCCATTCATTTGACAAGAAACCGGCCGATACGCGTGTGGCCGCCCTTTACATCTCCGACAAAGAAAGCGTGTGTGCGAAAATACACACGTGGTCTGCGCACTTGTGTTCAGTTCGCGCACTTTCCAGCACGGGCGCGATACGGCGTTGCGTAAGTCGGACGCCGTTTGCCCATTTTTTTGAGGCGTTTGAGGAATTATAGGGGATATATCGTAATTGGCACGCGGGTTGCTTTACGGTAGGGGCAATGCTGTATCGCAAGCTGGCAAGGTGTGTCAGCATTGAGTTTGCATCAGCCGGGCGGGACTTTTGGCTTGCGTCAGCCGGGCTAACCTAGATGGGGAGACCTTAGGATGCAGGTCCTCATGCGCGAGGATTTCGACAAGCTCATCCGCACGTTGCAGGGAGCGGACTACGAAGTGATTGGGCCGAAGATCCGGGACGGCGCCATCGTGCTTGACACGGTCGAGGGGGCCGAGGATTTGCCGGCTGGCTGGACCGATGAGCAAGAGGGCGGCCGTTACACCCTTCACCAGACCGATTCTCCAACCTTGTTCCACTACACCGTGGGACCTACGTCGCTCAAGTCCTTTTTGTTTCCATCGAAGTCCCTGCTTTGCAGAATATACGGTGGACATAACGACTTTGATGTCGACGAGCCCGAAATCGAAGCGCCGCGGCGGGCATTTATTGGAGTGCGGGCGTGCGAACTACACGCCATGGCTATCCAAGACCACGTCTTTGCTGGTGGACGTCATCCGGATCCCGTCTACACGGCCCGCCGCAACAACATCTTCCTTGTGGCGGTGAACTGCTCCAAGGCGGGCAACACGTGTTTTTGCGCTTCCATGGGCACAGGGCCTGAAGCTACGGCGCATTATGACTTGGTGCTTACGGAGGTTCTTGAAGACGGGGCTCATTACTTCCTTATCGATGCGGGCACCAAAGCCGGACGCGCTGTCTTGGATGAACTTCCCTTGCGCCCCGCCCGGGCCGCGGAAGAAGAAGCGGGCGCGGCGGTGGTGCGGAATGCGGCTGAGAACATGGGGCGCTCGCTGGACACGGAAGGCATCGAGGAGCTCTTTTTTGAAAACCTGGAAAGCCCGCGCTGGCAAGAGGTCGCCGAGCGGTGTTTGACATGCGCCAACTGCACGATGGCGTGTCCGACGTGCTTCTGTTCCACGGTGGAGGACGTCAGTACGATCGACAACGATGTGGCCGAACGCTGGCGCGTGTGGGATTCCTGTTTTACCTCCAACTTTACGTACGTGTTTGGCGGAGCCATCCGGAAGGCGGCCTCGTCGAGGTACCGGCATTGGATTACGCATAAGCTGGCGGCCTGGCAGGAACAGTTTGGCACCATTGGTTGTGTAGGCTGCGGGCGCTGCATTACATGGTGTCCGGTGGGTATAGACATTACCGAGGAGGCCGCGGCTTTACGGCGACAGCTGAAGGCCTGAAAGGGGGAGTTGCGTGATGGAGCAAGATCAAGAGCGGCCTATTGAAAGCGCGTTACGTAGGCATGATTTTACAGAAAACTTGAGCGACGCGCAGGTGGCCAAGCTCGCTTCGTTCGCTTCGACACAGACGTTTCACGCGGATGAGCGGGTGTTGAAAGCTGGAGACCGGGCCGACCGATGTTATTTGATTCAGGAAGGTCAAATCGCCGTTGAAGTTTACCACCCCACGCGAGGCGGAGTGCCCATCCAAACTGTGGGAGAAGGCAAGGTGTTGGGGTGGTCCTGGCTGGTAAAGCCGTATCGCTGGGCTTTCGATGCGATGACGTATACGTTCACGCGAACCATTGTGCTCGACGGGGTCCGCTTGCGCGAGGCCATGGAGGCTGATCCGGAGTTTGGATATCCCGTGCTCATCCAGTTCATGGAAGTCTGCGCGGAGCGCATTAGCAACTCCAGATTACAAATGATAGACATGTTCGATCCGCACTAAAAGGATGCGGCTTCAATACATATCGGATTACACACGAGGACATTTCCCCGCGTTCCAACCGCCAAGGGAAGGAGATAACGAGTCATGGCTGTAGCATATCATGAACCCATGTTGCCTGTGCCCCATCGTGTGCGGCGCATGACATGGGAGACCGATGACACGTTTACCATGGAATTGGTGCCGGCCGGGGGCGGAAGCGAGCCGGGTTTCGCTCCGGGCCAGTTCAATATGTTGTACGTGTTTGGCGTGGGGGAAGCCGCCATTTCGATGAGCGGAAGCCCCTCGAACCCGGAGACCTTGCTGCACACGACCCGCGCGGTGGGCAGCGTCACCAAGGCGCTGGCCGGCTTGCATCCGGGTCAATTGATTGGGATAAGGGGACCGTACGGCGTGAGCTGGCCGGTGGATGAGGCCGAAGGCCGAGACATTGTCATTATCACCGGCGGGATCGGACTGGCTCCGTTGCGTCCGCTTATCTACACCCTCATTGAGCAGCGTGAGCGTTTCGGCAATATCACGATCCTGTTTGGCGCGCGAACCCCGGACGAAATCCTGTTTCGGGACGAGATCGAGCAATGGCGCCGGCGTTTTGACATGGATGTGCTTGTCACTGTGGATCGCGCCTCCCGGGACTGGCGGGGGCGCTTGGGCGTCGTGACCACGCTTATTCCTCAATCGCCTTTTGATCCCAAGAACAGTATCGCTTATGTGTGCGGTCCGGAAGTGATGATGTACTTCACGCTGGAAGCCCTCGAAAAGCGCGGCATGCCTCGGGAGCGGGTGTTCGTCTCCATGGAGCGCAACATGAAATGTGGGCTGGGCTTCTGCGGACATTGCCAACTGGGGCCTAAGTTTGTGTGCAAGGACGGGCCGGTATTCCGCTGGACGGAAGTGGCCAGCCTCCTCGAGATCCGGGAGATTTAAGCAATGCATACCCCTCGAAAACCCAAATTAGCGGTATGGAAGTTCGCCTCGTGCGATGGGTGTCAGCTCAGTCTTTTGGACTGCGAGGACGAGCTGTTGTCGGTGGTGAACACGGTTAGCATCGCGTATTTCCCCGAGGCCACCCGGGCCGAGGTGGAAGGGCCTTACGATATCTCGCTGGTGGAGGGATCGATCTCTACAGGCGAGGACGCCGAGCGCATCCAAATGATTCGGGACGAGAGCAACCTGGTCATAACGATTGGGGCTTGCGCCACGTCGGGCGGGATCCAAGGTTTGCGCAATTTCGCCAATGTGGATGACTATATCAATACGGTCTACGCCCATCCCGAATACATTCACACCCTCCGAAACGTGTCTCCTATCTCTCAGCATGTATTCGTGGATTACGAGGTCCGGGGCTGCCCCATTAACAAGTATCACTTGATTGAGGTGCTTTCGGCTCAGCTCGCGGGCCGGCGGCCGAATATCCCCAGTTACAGTGTGTGTGTTGAATGCAAGCGCCGCGGGACCCCTTGCGTGATGGTGTCGCATGGCACCCCGTGCATGGGGCCGGTTACGCAAGCGGGGTGCGGCGCGATTTGTCCCGCCTACAATCGCGGATGTTACGGCTGCTACGGACCGTCGGAAGATCCCAACCCGCCAGCTTTGAGCGCGTGGTGGAAGGAACTGGGCGTGGAAGACGCGGATATCGCCCGAAGCTATCGGAATTATAACGCCCTATCGGGCGTGTTTCGGCGTGAGGGTAGCCGTTACGCAAAGAAAGTCGCGGCAGGTGTAACCAATGAGGAAGGACGCCAATGAGTCCGCAAGACAGCAAGCGATACCGCAATGTAAAGGTGGATTATATGGCCCGGGTCGAGGGCGAGGGCGCCCTTTACCTGCGCATACACGAAGACAAAGTGGAAGAGGTCGAGCTGCGCATCTTCGAACCTCCCCGCTTTTTCGAGGCCTTCCTGGAGGGACGCCGCTGGACCGAGGCGCCGGATATAACGGCGCGCATCTGTGGCATCTGCCCTATCGCGTACCAGTCCAGCGCCATCTCGGCCATGGAGTCAATTGCGGGCGTCACGGTGACCGAACCGATCCGCGCGCTGCGGCGGCTCATGTATTGCGGGGAATGGATCGAGAGTCACATCCTTCACATGGCCATGCTGCACGCGCCCGATTTCCTTGGATACGAGGACGCCATACAGATGGCGCAACATCATCCCGACGTCGTAAAGAACGCATTGCGGCTCAAAAAACTCGGCAACGATATTATGACGTTCCTGGGAGGCCGGGAGATCCATCCCATCAACATGCGCGTAGGCGGGTTCTACTGGGTTCCCGAGAAACAGGATCTCGAACGATTCAAGCCGGAGCTGGAGTGGGGCCTGGAGGCCATGCGTGAGTTGGTGCATTTGTTGGCCGGCTTCGACTATCCGGATTTTGAACGGGACTACGAGTACGTGGCCATGCGCCACCCCGATGAATATCCGATGTGGCAGGGGCGGCTTGTATCCAACCGGGGTTTGGATATAGATTGGCCCGAGTTTTTCGATCACATTGAAGAGCGGCACATGCCTCAGAGCACGGCGTTGCATTCGGTGATCAAGGAGCGGGGCGCCTACATGGTGGGCCCGAACGCGCGCTACAATCTAAATTACGACAAACTGAGTTCCGATGCGCAGGCCCTGGCGAAAGAGGCTGGGTTAGGCGCCAGTTGCGCGAACCCGTTCCAGAGCCTTCTGGTGCGCGGCATCGAGACGTTTTACGCCATGGAAGAAGCGTATCGGCTCATTAACAACTATGAGAAACCGGATCGCGCCTATGTGGAGGCCGAGCCGAAAGCGGGTACGGGGTATGGATGCAGCGAGGCGCCTCGGGGTATCTGTTTCCACCGGTATAGCATTGACGATGACGGGATCATCACTGGCGCGCGTATCGCGCCCCCGACCGCTCAGAACCAGGCTACGATGGAGGAAGATCTGGTGGACTTGGTCCCAATGTTCGCCACGAACACGGATGAGGAGTTGACCTGGAAGTGTGAACAAGCCGTCCGCAACTATGATCCCTGCATCTCGTGCTCGGTGCATTTCTTGAAATTGCATGTGGATCGCTGCTAGACTCTGCGCGCCGTCAAAAACCGCGTAAGGCGGACTCGGGTGAAATCGCTTTTGGTTTTAAGCGTGGTCCCTTGGTGGGGCGATTTGCCTGAGCGGATTTGAGCTATGTGTTGCATGGGCAACCCTAGCGGCGTCACGAAATCATTCCGTTGGGATGAGGGCGGGCGATATTCGGACGGCTGCTCCGTCGTCCAGGTAATGACGCTCTGAAGCATCAGAGCCCGCCGCCATAAGGCCCGGGACGGGGTAGAGGAATTCTGTTCGTCCGCCAATGGGGATGCAGCCCGGACTCCGGCTATCCTAAGTGTAGTGTTCCCCCAAAAATCTGGAAGGGCGGTCTCTCTGCACCGCGGAGCAGGGGCGCTTTTCCCTTGATCATGCGGCCGCCAGACCGTTGATGCGCCTTAACAGGGAGGATACGCCTTCCAGCGTCCGGCAAAGCTTGGACAGACTGCTCTCGCAGTAGGCTCTAACCGAAGCTCATACACCCCACGCGGCAGACGTGTGTCGAACTCTCGGAGAACGATTTGGGCACGCGGCGTAGCCGGACTAGGTGGGCTTGAACATGGCATCCTGCGGGACGTGGCGCGTGTCATTTGGCGCGCACCTTCTTATAGTGTCAGTACAATTTTGCTCTATCCAAGGAGATTAGTATGAGTACTCCCCCAAAAAAGGCGCGCATCGCCACGATATGGCTGGACGGATGTTCCGGCTGCCACATGTCGTTTCTGGACATTGATCATCGCCTGCTTGAAGTTGCTGACCGCATCGAGTTGGTCTATGGTCCCCTGGTGGACCAAAAAGAATTCCCCGAAAACGTGGACGTGACGATTGTGGAAGGCGCCGTTACCAACGAGGAGGACGAGCACAAGATCCGTTTGGTGCGCGAACGCTCGCAGCTCGTGGTTGCGCTGGGCGATTGCGCCGTGACGGGAAATGTGCCCTCCATGCGCAACAATTTCTCGCTGGATAGCCTCTATTCGCGCGCTTACATAGAAAACGTAGCGGAGCAGCCGGCCATTCCCAAGGAAGATATTCCCCCGCTGCTGGCTCGCACCCGCCCCTTGCACGAGGTGGTTTCAATTGACCTGTACGTGCCGGGGTGTCCGCCCCATCCCGACCACATCTTCTCTGTGCTCGGCGATTTACTTGACGGCCGCATCCCCCATTTGGGAACCATCGTTCGCTTCGGCTGACCACGACGGAAAGAGCATCTTATGAGCAAAACGATTACCATAGATCCGGTGACCCGCATCGAGGGCCACTCCAAAATCACCATTCAGTTGGACGACCAGGGCCAGGTAGATCAGGCCCGCTTTCATGTCACCCAGTTTCGCGGCTTCGAGAAGTTCACCGAAGGCCGCCCCTATTATGAAATGCCGGGAATCACCGCGCGCATCTGTGGCATTTGTCCTATCAGTCATCTTTTGGCGTCCGCCAAGGCATGCGACGATTTGCTGGGCGTGCGTCTCCCCCCAGCCGCCGACCGCGCGCGCCGCATCCTCCATATGGGGCAAACCGTCCAGTCGCACGCGCTGAGCTTCTTTCATTTGAGCGCGCCCGATATTCTGCTGGGTATGGACGCCGATCCCGCCAAGCGCCATGTGCTCGGTCTCGCGCAAGCCCATCCCGAAATCGCCAAGGAAGGCATCTGGCTGCGCATGTTTGGGCAGCAAATCATCGAATGGCTGGCCGGACGCCGGATACATCCCGCCTGGGTGGCGCCGGGCGGCGTCGCGACTCCCCTGACTGCCGAAGTCCGCGATAAGATTCTTGAGGGAATTCCTCGCGCCATCGAAATCACCCAACGGGCGCTGGATCTGTGGCGGGGCGTGTTGGATAAGTTCAAGGACGAAATCGCCACCTTTGGGAATTTCCCTACCCATTTCTTGAGTTTAACCGCGCCCGATGGTGGGTTGGACCTTTACGACGGTCACCTGCGCCTCACGGATGCCGAGCGCGGCATCGTGGCGGATAAGCTTGATCCCACCGCTTATGATGACTACATCGGGGAGGCGGTGGAGCCGTGGAGCTATCTCAAGATGCCGTTCTATAAGCCGCAAGGCTATCCCGACGGTATCTACCGCGTGGGGCCATTGGCCCGGCTGAATAACGCCGATCATTGCGGAACCGAACTCGCGGATAAAGAACTCGTCGAATTTCGCAAGCTTTCGGATGGCGCCGTGCTCAGCTCGTTCCACTACCACTACGCGCGGCTTATCGAGATTCTTTCCTGTCTTGAAACGGCCCGCGAACTATTGAATCATCCGGACAGCCTTAGCACAAATGTGCGCGCCAAGGCGCGGCCTAGCCGCAACGAGGGCGTAGGGGTGGCGGAAGCGCCCCGCGGCACGCTTATCCATCACTACCGGATTAACGAGGATGAGCAAATTACTTGGGCCAACTTGATTATTGCTACCGGCCATAACAACCTGGCCATGAACCGGGGTATCACGCAAGCCGCCAAGAAATTCGTGCAGGGCGATCGCATCGAAGAAGGCGCGTTGAATCGGGTGGAGGCCGTGATCCGGTGTTACGATCCATGTCTTAGCTGCTCAACGCACGCCTTGGGCCAAATGGCGTTGCAGCTTCAACTCCTTGATCCCAAAGGGAACGTTTTGGATGAAAAGGCGCGCGCCTAACGACTCGCGGACCGCGGGGTTGGTCATTGGCTGGGGCAACGAATTGCTGGGCGATGACGCGGCGGGGCGCCGCGTGGCGCAGACGCTGGAAGCCGAAGGCGCGCCCGGCGTGGAGGTGGTCGACATCCACCAATTGACGCCAGAGTTGGCGTTGCGCATCGCGGAGACGCATCGGGTGATTTTTGTGGATGCTTGCTCTGCGGTAAAGGACGGGGCGATCCGGGTGGAGCCCATCTATGCCGGCGAAGGCGAGGATCAGCCTGGCGTAGGCCATACGGGCCGGCCGCAAGATTTGCTGGCTATGGCGGCGGCGCTTTATGAGGCGCACCCTGAAGCATGGCTTATCGCCGTGCCGGCCCGGTCGTTTGAAGCGTGCGAGGCGTTGTCGGAAAGTGCGGAAGCGGGTGTGCGTGATGCGGTGGAAGCCGCCAAACGATTACTGGCGCGCGGGCCCGTATCCAGCTAGGCCGGCCTAGCGCCAACCTCGACGTAAAGATAAGCAATTGACATCCATAGGGTGGTGGGCCGCTCCGTTGAAGGAGGGCCGCCGATACACCGTTACCATAAGGAAACGCTCATGGGTTCTGCACCAGAAAAGCCGTTGCCACGTGAACAGGTCGATGAGGTTATTGATGGGTTTACCCGTAACACGGGGGATGTGTTAAGCATTTTGGAACGCCTTCAAGGGATGCATCCCTTGAAGTACTTGCCGCCGGAAACATTGGACCATGTGGCTAAACGCAAAGGACTGGCTCCATCGCAGGTCTTTAGCGTCGCCACTTTCTATTCATTTTTCAATCTTCGTCCTCAAGGGCGCCATGGGGTGATGGTTTGTTCCGGTACGGCGTGCCATACGCGGGGGGCCAAACAGCTCATGGACGGCGTACTTGCGGAAGCTGGGGCCACGGGCACGGATGCCGATGGCTCCTTCACAACCCCGGATGGGTGGCTGACCATACGCACCGTCGCCTGCGTTGGCCAATGCGCCATGGCGCCGGTGGCGCTGGTGGACGGGGAGATTCAGGGGCGGATAAGTGATATGCATCTTCGCCGTATAGTGCGGGACCTTCTAGAGAAAGAGAAGCACGATGAGAATTAATGATCTAGACACACTAAACGATATACGTGAAACGGGCTTAACGAAACTGTTGCACAGCGGTCCGCGTATCGGCGTGGGCATGGGCACTTGTGGCCTCGGCAATGGCGCCCAAGCCGTGTATGACGCGCTCCGGGCCGCGCTCGACGAGAAAGGCGTGGAGGCGCACCTTGGGCCAGTGGGGTGTTTCGGGTATTGCGCCATGGAGCCGCTGGTGAATGTTTACATACCTGGGCAGCCCATGGTGATTCTCTCGAGTGTGACGCCGGACGACGCCTACTATATCGTTGATCAAGTGGCCGCCGGCCGTTTGCCCACGCTTATGGCGCTCTGCCGGATTGACGAGTGGGACCACCTCACGGGTCACATCAAGTACGGCCGCCCAAGCAAGGCGAGAAAACACGCCCAAATGCGCAGAGTCATGGACCACATGACGGGTGATAACGATTACGAGGAAGAGCTGGAGAATATCCCGCTCTGGTATGAACTCCCCTTCTTTACGGGGCAGAAAAAAGTAGTATTGCGCAATTCGGGCCTGATCAATCCGGAAGATATTGAGGAGTATATCGCGGTGGGTGGGTATTTCTCGCTGTGGAACGCCCTCAATATGCCCGAAAAAGACAAGATTATTGATGAAGTGAAAAAATCGGAACTGGGCGGCCGAGGTGGGGCCGGGTATCCCACGGGCGTTAAATGGGCCATGCTTCAGAAAGCCCAAGGCGACCAGAAGTATATGATCTGCAACGCCGACGAGGGCGATCCCGGCGCGTATATGAACCGAAACGAGATCGAGAGCGATCCCCACATGCTGCTGGAAGGCATGTTGATCGGCGCATACGCCACGGGCGCCACGGAAGGCATCATCTACGTGCGCCACGAGTATCCTCTGGCGGTGCGGCGGCTCGAAAAGGCGGCCGCCGCGGCCGAGAGGGCGGGTCTGCTGGGCGAGGGCATACTGGGCATGCCTTTTGAATTCAACGTGCGAACGTTGGAAGGCGCCGGCGCCTTCGTATGCGGTGAGGAAACCGCTATGATCGCCTCGCTAGAAGGACGGGCGGGCCGTCCGCGTCCCCGGCCGCCATTCCCCGCCCAATCCGGGTTGTGGGGCCGGCCCACCAACATTAACAATGTGGAAACGTTTTGCAACATTCCCGTCATCATCGCGCGCGGCGGCGCGTGGTTCAACGACATTGGTTCACGCGACAGCGCCGGGACCAAAGTCTTTTCGTTGGTTGGCAAGGTCCGCAATACCGGCCTGGTTGAGCTGCCGCTTGGCACGCCGCTCAAGGACATCATTTACGGTATCGGCGGCGGCAGCCCGGGCGGAAGGCCTATCAAAGCCATCCAGACCGGTGGCCCGTCGGGCGGATGCATCCCGGCTGAACACTTCGATACACCCGTCGATTACGACTCGCTCTCTGAGCTTGGCGCCATCATGGGCTCGGGGGGCATGGTTGTGATGGACGAGGACAATTGCATGGTGGACGTGGCGCGGTACTTCCTGGAGTTCACCCACTCCGAATCCTGCGGCAAGTGTATTCCCTGCCGCACGGGGCTGGACGAATCCGTGCGGCTGCTGCGCAGGATATGCAATGGCGAGGCAGACGAATCCGACATGGTCGAACTCGAGAGACTCGTCCCGATGATTCGGGATATGTCGCTGTGCGGTCTCGGCCAGACGGCTCCCAACCCCGTCGAGACCACGTTGCGGTATTTCCGCGACGAGTACGAAGTACACATACGCAGGCGCCGGTGTTTGGCCAGTGTATGCGAACAATTGTACCTCTCCCCGTGTGAGAATAGCTGCCCGTTGAACATGCGGATCCCGGGCTACCTTCAATTGGTCAAGGAGGATCGCATCGAAGACGCCGCGGAGATGATCTGGCTGGACAATCCCCTGCCGGCTTCGACGGGGCGTATCTGCCAGCATCCCTGCGAAAACCGGTGTCGGCGCGCGGATGAGGACGCTGCGGTCAATATGCGCGAGGTGCACAGATTTCTCGCTGACAGGGTGTTCTCCTCCGGCGACTTGCTCGACAAAGTGAAAACGCGCCTCAAAGAAGGTCAACTCGAACCCAGCGGCAAGAAGGTCGCAGTGGTCGGCGCGGGACCGTCCGGCTTGTGCGCGGCGTTTTATCTCAGCATGCTGGGCCACGAAGTCATGGTCTACGAGGAACGAGAAGAGCCCGGCGGTATGTTGCGTTACTCCCTGCCCGATTATCGGTTGCCCAAAGACATGATTGACGCGGAGTTGCGCGTGCTCGAACACATCGGCGTTCAGTTCTCCTGCGGTCAACGGCTTGGCGCCGGCTTGGCGGCGGATCGGCTCACAGCCGAATACGACTCGGTGTTCCTCGCCACCGGGACGTGGAACGAAACCAGCGTTGGCATACCTGGAGAGGACGCCTCGGACGTTTGGCATGCGATCGCGTTTCTGGAACAGGTCAATCGGGGGAATCCGCCGCTGATGGGGGAACGCGTGGTTGTGATCGGAGGTGGCAATGCCGCCGTGGACGCCGCCCGCACGGCCACCCGGCTGGGCGCCAAAGTGACCATTGCCTACCGCCGCGACCGCGGGGACATGCCCGCCATCGCCGAGGAAGTCGAGGATGCGGAGGCCGAGGGCGTCGAACTTGTTTTCTTCGCCTCCCCCCAGCGGGTTATGTTTGATGAGCATGGAAGGGTGTCCGGGATGGAGCTGCGCAAAACCAAGCCGGGTGAGTTTGACACGTCCGGCCGGCGCACGCCAGTGTCCACGGATGAGTTTTACACCCTGCCTTGTAATTCGGTTATCATGGCGGTTGGCGAAAAGCCGGATGCGGACCCAATGCGCCGGGCCGGGATTCAAGTGCGTAGGAACTTCACGGTCGCCGTGAATCCGGCCACTTACGAGACGAACGTGCGCAATGTATACGCTGGCGGCGACCTGGTGACGGGCGCATCCAACATCTCCGCGACCATGTCGACCGGGAAATCGGCCGCGCGCGCCATGGATCGCGTTCTGTCGGGCGAGGATCGCATGGATACCGTACTCAAGACCTTTACCTACGAGTACGCCGCGCCGAAAAAGCCCGAGGGCGGACCGCGCAACACCTGTCCGCATTTGGATCCGCAGAAACGCAAGGACAACTTCAGCGAAGTGATGCTTGGATTCGATGCCGAGACCGCGCTGCTGGAAAGCCAGCGCTGTTTGCGGTGTGACGTCAAAGGGTAATGAGCCGCCCAACAACCGGTCATGGAAGGAAGCAACATGAAGGACGAAACCATCGTCATCACTATAAATGGAAAGACGCTAACCGCGACACGGGATGAGACGATTCTGGACGTGGCGTGGGCGAACGACATCGACATTCCGCGCCTTTGTTTCCTCAAGGGGTTGAGCAGCGTGGGGGCCTGCCGCCTTTGTATGGTGGAGGTTGCGGGTGTGCCGCGGCTGTTGGCTGCCTGTGTGACGCGCGTTACGGACGGCATGGAAGTCACCACGGATTCCCCCAGACTTCAGTCGCACCGCAAGATGATTGTGGAGCTATTGTTCGCCGAACGGAATCACATTTGCGCGTTTTGCGTCTCCTCTGGGCACTGTGAACTACAGGATCTCGCCCAGAAACTCGGGATCACCCACATTCGCTATCCCTATCGGTTCCCGGAAGAGACAGTGGACGCCACGCATAGCCGTTTTGTCCACGACCCGAACCGCTGTGTCCTCTGCACCCGCTGCGTGCGCGCGTGCGGAGAGATAGAGGGCGCGCGGACATGGAACGTAAAGAATCGCAGTATCCTTTCGCGCGTGATGACGGACATGGATCAGCCCTGGGGCGAGTCGCCGACTTGCACCAGCTGCGGCAAGTGTGTACAGGCGTGCCCCACCGGCGCCTTGGCGGAAAAGGGATGCGCGACCGGCGAAAACGTGAAAACGCCGAGCATCTTCCCCCACTTGGCTTCCATGCGCGACGCGCGGATGTAAGCGTACGCCCCAGCGTTTGAACAATGGGCGCCTGATGAGATGGCGCCGCGATAAGACACGACAAGAGCGGGTACAGCATGGCTAAAGACCACACGCCCATCACCCTGTTTGGCGTCGGGAATGCCCTGCGCGGCGATGACGGGATAGGCCTTTTGCTTGCTCGCTCGGTTGGAGCCCTTTCCCGCCGCCGGTTCGCCGTGTGTGAATGCACGGGCGAACCGGCGGCGTTGCTTGAGCAATGGTCCGGGCTGGACGCGGCCATGCTGTTTGACGCCGTCCATTCCGGCGGCCCGCCCGGCGCGGTCTTCCGCGTCGATGTCACCGAAACCCCCTTGCCCGATGCGTTCAAGCAGACGTCAACCCACGGCTTTGGCGTGGCCGAGGCGGTCGAGCTTTCCCGCGCGTTGGGCGTCTTGCCCCTCCGGCTGCTGGTTTACGGCGTGGAAGCGGCCAACTTCGACCACGGCGCGGAGATGACCCCGGAAGTGGCGGCGGCCATCCCGGAGGTGGTGCGAATGGCGGCGCGGGATGCGGCTAGCTGGACCGGCGAGCAGTTCCCGTTGGACTCGGAAACGGATACGGCATGCACGAATACAGTTTGGCGCAATCCATAGTTGACATAGCGGTGGCGGTGGCGCGCGAACATGGCGGCCGGTCCATCGAGCGGATCAGCGTCGACATTGGAGCCATGCGGGCGGTGTATCCCGAGTTGTTGGTGGAGGCGTTCGCCTACACGGCGGAAGAGACGCTGGCCAAGGGCGCTGAGCTTGACTGGACCGAGACGCCGATGGAGTTCCTGTGCGGCGAGTGTGAAGCGCGCTATACGGCCGAGGAGCTGCTGGAGCCGTGTCCTCAATGTGGCGGCCATGCCGGCCGCCTCGTTAGCGGGGATGAGTTGATGGTGCGTAGTGTGACCTTGGCGGACTGAATGCGCCTGACTTGCGGGAGGAGTTGAGCACATCCCCCTAACCCCCTTATAGTAGCCACGTTGGTTATCCA
>JAWOFY010000134.1:0-5125 GCA_046497285.1 Candidatus Hydrogenedentota bacterium | reverse complement strand
TAGATGAGCAGGCCGTCGCCGTTCACGGGCGTCATGTCCAGCTGCCGCTCCCACGGGTCGACGCCTTCAGGGTGGTAGTTCACGGCCCAATAGTGGAATCCGCTGATCCCCACAGCCCACGTCTGCCAAAACAGGATGCGATGCTCGATGGCGCGGAAATCCAGGAGCAAGTTGCCGTAGGGGCGCTGGGGGGAATGATCCACGTACCACCAGACTGTCCCGTCCTGAGCTGTGCGTTCGAGAATAGGGCGGTTGTTGGGCGTATCCAGCATGGGAAGATGCACGCCCCAAATATCCACGCGCTCGGGCAGAAAGGCTTCCAGGCCTCGCGTGGTCACCATGGCCCGGATGGAAGGGGCCGTGTCCTGCCAGGTTTCCACGGCGTCGTAGACCCGGGACCAGGCGGGCCGGGCGGGTTCATCGCCGAGATGGGCGAAGGCGCGGTCCTCCAACCCAAGCCGTTCAATGAAGGCGTTGGCCTGCTCAAGCTGCTCCGGGAATTCGAGCAGCGACGCGGGAACGTTAAGGCTACTGACGCCTTGGGCGAGCAGTTCGCCGTGCCTATCCTCGAATTCCTCCAAACTCGCGGCGTAATCCGCGCTTTCCGAGGGCAAAGCCGTCAATTCGCGTGGGGTCACGCGATGGTTCAACGCTAGGTCAAGGTAGGCTTCATTAAGATCCTCCCGCGCTCCCGCATATCCCTTGGCCTGCGCGGCTTCCCACGCCTTATCCGCGAAGAAACGGAAATCGGTCCGCAAGTGCGGCTGGTCCGGCAAGACAAAATCGAACACGTCGGCCTCGATCCACAGCTCAATGGGATTTTGGCCCGCGATTTCAATTTCCAGCGGCCCCCTATACGTCCCCCGGGGGATATCCTTCGGCGCATAAACCGTGAACCAAATGGGGTGGGTTTGGCCGGCTTCCGCCTCGAAAGGCTCAAAGGCGGGCAAGGCGTCGGGCCAATCTCCCGTGGGTCCCTCGTAATGCGAGGGAATCGGCGCTCGGTGATAGGCCACATTCGCCGCCCGGATGTGCTCCTCGGAAATGCGGGCATCCCCCTCCTCTTGGACGAGGTCATTAAGGCGGACGTTCACCCGCCGCGGCGAGCTGTCCTCCGGCGGCCGGACCACCACTTGAAACGATTCCCGTTCGTTGCGCGCCAAGGCGATATCCGCCGCGGTGTTGCGCGAACCCGTGGACTCCACGCGATCGCGCTGAAAGATCTTTTCCAGCGGCGATTCAATCCACACCGCCGTTTCACCCGCCGCCGCCAAGTCCCGCGACAACGTGCGGCTTCCCCGTTCAAGCGCGTAGGGCGCCGTGGTCCACGCGTCCATGGGGGTGGGAGAGGGTTCACCCACGTGGAACTGCGTGTCGAGGCCGCCGTGCGGTGAATTCGTGTCGCGCCCCAAAGGATACACTTCGTCCGCGGTGCGGAACCGCGCCATGAGTTCGTACGCGCCTGATTCCGGCGCCTCCCAGTCATAGCCTATGCGCGCCATTTGGCGCGGCCCAATGGCTGTGGGGAAGCGCATCGGCGGCAACCGCCAAGCCTCGTCCTCGCCATCGCCAAGGACGGTGGCTTCGATAATCAGCGGCGGCAGGGAGCGCGCCGCAGCGATGAGCACTTCAAGCCGGCCGTCGTTGTAGTCGATCTGCGCGGCGAATTCGTCGGTGGCGAAATCGACGCGCTCAAGTCCCCGGACGGCATTGACGCGGTACGTGGTCTCCCACGCCTCGCCCGGCTGAAACATGCGCGGCGTGAAGTTGGCTTGAAACCCCACGATCTCGCGACCGCTTTCGTACACCGTCTGAAAACCATGGGTAGCTTCCGCGTCAAACACGCCGTAGACCGTTTCCTTTTCTTCCGGGTTGGTGGCCGCAATCCAGTTCCGCGCGGCGGGATAGTAGGCCGTTTTTCGCGCGCCCAAGACTCCACGGTCCGTAGCCGCCACGTCCACCCGGTTCCCGGCCTCCCACGTCCCCCCGGGCAGAAGTTCGTTGCGCGCCCAAGGGGCCATCCACTGGGTTTCCTCGCCCCGATTCTCCACGCGCCAGCGAACTCGGAGGGACGCCTCGTCCGCGATGGGCTCGACGATGCGGGTCACGGAAAGGCCGTCGATATTGGGGCCCTCACAGTCGTAGGTATACTGCCATATGGGCGCGCCGCTGGCGCTGCGAGTGGTTTCAAGCTCTTGATTCACCCGCCGATTGGGGATGTAAGCGCTGCCCACCCCAAAGCCTTCCAGCAGGAGCCCATCCCCCGCGGCCATGTTCTCTTCCGCCCCTGTCCATTGAAACTGTTGCACGGCGCCCAGCGCGCGAGGAACCATGTCAAGGCTCAGGTATTCTCCATTGAACTGGACCGCTTCTTGCGCGGGGGCGGCGAATCCACATGCCAACGTTATGGCGGCACACACAACAGTGATACGACTTATATACATTTGCGAAGTATCCATATTTGAGCGCGCTCCCCATCGCGCGCGATTGCAACTTACCCAAGTAAAAACCCCATGATACAAAACCCGGAGCGTGCTTGGGAAGCGATACGCCGGCCCATGTACACAAAACTGGGGCGGCGCGCGTCTATTATGGGTGAATCACTTAACGGCGCGGTCCGTTAGGCCGCTAAACCAGGTGGGGGCAAACGGTGTCGACGGAGGCCAACGAGACATACGAACGCGTTATCGCGCCGATCGAGGACCAGATGATGCATGCGGTGTGGCGCATCACGCGGGACGCCGATGACGCCGAAGAAGCGTTGCAGGATGCGCTGACGCGAATTTGGCGCCGCTGGGATGCCGTGTGCGCTCATCCCAATCCCCAGGCGCTGGTGCTGCGGATGTGTCTTAACGCGGCATGTGACCAACTTCGGCGGAAAATCCGGCGGCGGAAAGCGGCTCAGGTTTGGAGCCGCCTCGCCGGCCCCTTGCCCACAGCGCCCTCGCCAGCGGATAGTCTGAGTTCCACCGAGCAAGAAACCGCGATTTTCGACGCCATAGCCAAGCTCAGCCGCAACCAGGCGGCGGCCGTGATTATGCGTTTGGTCCAAAACCAATCCTACGAGGAAATTGCGCGCAGTTTAGGATGCGGCGGGGCCACGGCCCGCAAGCATGTGGAGCGGGGCCGACAGCGGCTTCGCGAGCTGCTGGGCCCTTTGGAGGAGATTTCCTAATGAGCGAGCCCAATCAACCCCGGGACTCCCGCGAGCCCAAGGTGGACGAGATGGTGCGATCGGCCTTTACAGATCCGCCGCCCCCCGAAGTGCGGACGCGGCTCCGGCCCCAGTTCGAGGCGCTTCGCGCGCGGCTCACTCCGAACGAAGATGTCCGCCTGCCTCGCCAATGGCGCTCGTGGCATCCCCTTCGGATCGCCGCCGCCCTCCTTATCGCCGTGGTGGCATTCGCCGCTGGGAGTATGGCGGTCAATATTGCTCCTCACCCCACCTGGGCCGATGTGGTGGACCAATTCGGTTCAGTGTCGGGATTGCAGGCAAACGTGTATGTGGAGGAACATGCGGGGGCGGCCCCCGTCCATATCGAATTGTGGATGGCGCGGGGCGGCCTTACACGGATGAGGGCGGGACATGAAGTCGCGTTCGGACGCCAAGGCTGGATTGTGGATTCGGTGATGTTGGAAGACGCCCCACTCCCTCCTTCTGTAAGACGCGCCCGAGACATGGTGCGGGATTTTGTCGGCGCCTTGGGTACGGCGGACGCTTTCTCGCTAGAAACCTTGCTTGATGTGTTGCCGGGCTCGTTTTCCGATATCGAGGTCTTGGAGACCCAACCGTCCACTCCCTCGCAGGATCTCCTCGTGTTTGATATGGGGGGCGGGAATGAAACAGGCCGAATGCGTATCTGGGCATTGCGCCGAAGCCGGTTACCGGTGCGCATGCTCTATTGGAACCCGGAGACGGGGGAGCGCGTGGATGTGAGCCTCTCCTATACCGATCCGCAGCCGCTCGTATTCTTCGACCCCTCTCTTTTCCGGCGCCTGTTCTCGGAGATGGAGGACGATGTGGACAAGGCCAAAGCGGCCTACCTCTTGCTTGATGAGTCCGAGCGCGGAGGTTCGCCTGGCGGCGACGAGGTTATAGCGCGTTGAACGGGATTGCCCTCAACCCAACGATCCAGGTGAATAGAAAGGGTCCGGAATGCGTCCAGTCGATAAAGGGTTCACGCTGATCGAATTGCTCGTCGTGATCGCCATCATTGCGATCCTGGCGGCCATCCTGCTGCCGGCCCTCGCAAGAGTGCGGGAAGCCGCGCGGCGCGCCTCTTGCGCCAACAACCTGAGACAGATGGGGTTGGTGTTCCAGCTGTATGCAAGCGAGCACCGGGGCTACTTCCCGCCCAAAGTCCGCCTCTGCGATCACGATCCCAACCCGCTCGAACGCAAACACACGTGGATGCCCGACGGGTTGTCCGTCTACCCCGATTATTTGACGGCGCCCGACGTGTTGGCGTGTCCGTCAAGCACGCATAGCGGGGACGTCCTGAAACCGGGCGGCGCCATTTCCTGGGTCAATGACGACGGCAGATTGGACCTGGATCCAAGGACGGGCTGCGGCGATTTCAGCCTGTACGGCGACGAGTCCTATACCTACGTCGGCTACGCCGTGCCACGGGACAACCGCTTCTTGTTGGGCTGGCCCGGCTTCGACCCCGAAGATCAAAGCGGGATGGACGACGTCATCATGGCGGTCCAGCCCATGTTCCTGGACCCCGTGAGCGACCACCGGCTCGAGCATCCGGAACTGGGCGCGGTCCCCGTTCCGCGCCTGCGCGAAGGCGTCGAGCGGTTCTTCATCACCGACATCAACAACCCCGCGGCCGCCAACGTGAGCCAAGCCGATCTCCCCGTGATGTGGGACATGGTAAGCGTGGACGCCAAGCAGTTCAGCCACGCGCCCAGCGGCGCCAACGTCCTTTTCATGGATGGCCACGTGACCTTTGAGCGCTATCCCTCGGAGACGTTTCCCGTCAATCCGTACATGGGCTTCGTTACCAACGCGGTAAGCCGCGCCTCCTGAGCGGCGTTCCGTTCCCCGACGGGCCGGTCCGGCTCCCCTAGAATCCGGACCGGCCCGAACTCTCCTACCCGCTTCTCGCCATTATCTACT
>JAWOFY010000407.1:0-8016 GCA_046497285.1 Candidatus Hydrogenedentota bacterium | reverse complement strand
TTGGCGTCTCTCGCCCTCGTGGCGGGCTACGGGAGTACGGAGCTTCTGGTGACGAGCGGGCTCGACCGCTTCAAGGAAGACGAACGGGTTGCTGCTGGACGCATCCGGCTCGACCCGTTCCTTGAGGACGATGTCCATGTAATCGCCCATGGATTCCTCGCCCACGGGAGGCGCCGTGGCGAACTTCACCTTGGGGTGGGCGTGAAAGCCTTGCGAGTAGGAAAGGGGCGCCTTGGCCCGGCGCAGGGCGCGGATCCAAGCGTTCACCAGTTCGAGATGCGAAAGGAAGCGCGCCTCCCCGCTTCGACCAATGCGCAGCCATAGCCGTTGGACGGGCTCGGGTTCGGGCGGTTGGGGCGCAGGGGCGGTAATCAAGTCCGCTTCTTCCTTTCGGCCCTGCTTTTGGTTCTTAAGCATGTGGCGGCACAACTCCCGTTCGCGGTAGATGACGCCGCAGAGGTGGCACTTGCCTTGGCGGGAATCCGGGGCATGCTTGAGTTCATGGGCGCGGGCCCAGTCCGCCTGAAGCCATTGCTTGGGGATGAGTATGTCGATGTGGTCCCACGGCAGCCGCTCGTTCACGTCGCGTTCCCGGAACGCATCCGCCACGTCATAGTTCACGGCTTCGATGGCCTCACGCCAAGCGCGCAGGTTCACTTGCTCCCCCCAGCTCTCGAAACGGGCTCCCCGGCGCCACGCGGCTTCGATGAGGTCCGCCGCGCGCCGATCGGCCCGGCTTAGAAGGCCCTCGATGAAGGTCGTCACGGATTCGTGCCGACCGAACTTGATGCCGCGTGCTTTCTTGAATCCCTCTTCCAGGATCGCTTGCCGCCGCTCGGTCTCCTCCATGCTGATTTGCCCGGCCCACTGGAAGGGCGTGAACGGTTTCGGCACGAACGTGGACACGCCCAGGTTCACGCGGGCGTTGGACCGCACCGTGCGGCCGACTGCCAGCGTCCGCTTGCACAGGTCCACGATGGCCTCGACGTCTTCGTCCCGTTCCGTGGGGAGGCCGATCATGAAGTAGCACTTCACATGTTCCCAACCCCGCTGGAAGGTTTCCCGCGCCATTTCCAACAGGTCCTCGTCGGGGATCCACTTGTTGATCACCTGGCGCAAACGCGGGCTGGCGGCTTCGGGGGCGAATGTGAGCCCGCTGCGACGCACCCCGGCCACCATGTCCGCCAGCTCGACGGCGAAGCTGTCCAGCCGCAATGAAGGCAGCGAGACAGAAACACGGTCCTCGTGCGCGCGGTCCGCCGCTTGCCGCACCAGTTGCCACGGCCGGGAAAAGTCGCAGGTGGATAGCGACACCAGCGACACCTCTTCATATCCGGTGTTTTCGAGGGTCTCGTCTATGAGTTTGTCTATTGTGGATAGATTTCGCTCCCTCACGGGCCGCGTCACCATGCCAGCTTGGCAAAACCGGCACCCCTGCGTGCAGCCGCGAAGCACCTCCAGTGACAGACGATCATGCACCTGCTGCGTATATGGTACAATATAACGTATCGGGAACGCTGCGCCGTCTAGATCTGGTACCAGACGCTTCACGATCGGGGGCGCATCTTCCTTGGGGAGCACACGTCCATCCTCCATTGTCTCGAAAGGATACAGCTCCGGCACATAAAAGCCTTCGAGTTGGGCAATCGCCTCGAGCTTCTCGCGGCGGGGAGCGTGTCTCATCGAACGGTGAAGTTCGGCCAGTTCCACGATGGCCTCTTCGCCGTCGCCGATGACGAAGAAATCCATGAAGGGAGCCATCGGCTCGGGGTTGAACGCGGCTGGGCCGCCGCCAAACACCAGGGGATGAGAGTCACCCCGGTCTTCCGCGCGGATGGGGAGCCCCGCCAGGTCGAGGATGTTGATGATGTTGGTATAGGTTAATTCCGACTGAAACGTGAACCCGATGAGGTCCATCTCGTTCAGCGAATCCTTGGATTCATTGTTGAACAGGGGGAGTCCCCGTTCACGGAGGGTCTGCTCCATGTCGGGAGCGGGCGCGTAGGCGCGTTCGGCCCAACACCAGGGACGTTCGTTCAAAATGGAATAAAGAATCAGCAGCCCGAGGTTTCCCAAACCGAGGTCATAGAGATCCGGAAAAACAAGGCTGATTCGCAGGTCCACTTCCTCTTTGTTCTTGTGCGCCGTGTTGAGTTCCGTGCCCAGATAGCGGGAAGGCTTTTCCACAGCGGGGAGTATCTCGCGATAGAGCACATCGCTCACGTTCATGAACTCCTGTCTCCTTTGGTTTGCAGCTTGGGGGAATGAACCGAAACGCGAAACCACCGCGCGCCGCTTCCTTGCAAGGAATAGGGGGATTGGTTTGGATGGCTCCAAGATGGGGAACATCCCTATTTTAAAGCTCATTCCAACATACTGCAACGAGCGGGACCGATTTTGAAGGCAGGCGCCGGGAGGCGTACGGGAATAATTGCAAAGGAGAGAAGAATGTGGTGGGGGAGACTCTTGGGTGGCCTGGGAATGCTGTGCGTGGCGGCCGGGATCGCTAGTGCGGCGCAGAACGTGGACGGCGTTGAGGCGGCGTGGGACCGTATTTGGGAGCATCGGCTTAGCCCGCTGCAAATCCGAGCGGTGGATGGGGCTGGAAACCCTATTGTTGGCGCTGAGGTGCGCGCCGCGATGACCCAGCACGATTTTCGTTTTGGAACGGCGGTTAATGCCTCGTACCTTGCGCAGTTAGACGACGGCGATCCCTATCGCAAGCGTCTGCGCGAGCTGTTTAACAACGCGGTATTGGAGAACGCCCACAAGTGGAAGTACTGGGAAAGGGACGCCGAGGCGGCGGATGTCACGGTGGACTGGCTTCAAGCGCATGGATTCACCATCCGGGGGCACACCATGCTCTGGCAAACCTTTCGGTACGGGGTTCCCATGCCGAGAGATGTGGAGCAGGCCTTGCGGGCGAATGACGAGGCAGGGCGGCGCCATGTCCGGGAGCGCGTGATCGAGCATATCGAGGCGATTGGCTCAGCGTACCGGGGCGTCATCGACAAGTGGGAAGTAGTGAACGAGGTCACGACGGAGCACGAAGTCGCGGCTGTCCTTAGTCCCGATACGCCCCCGCAGGAAGCGCCGGAACTCCTGAAGTGGTTTGAGGCCGCCTGGAACGCCGCGCCGGACGCTACGCTGTACGTGAACGATTTTGACATTCTGCCGGGCGAAGACGAGGAGCACCGGGCCGCCTACGAGCGGCTTATTGAGTTTCTGCTTGCCAATGGCGCGCCGCTCGGCGGGATTGGGTTTCAGTCGCATTTTTATCAGTCCGATCTCCAGCGAACGCCAGAGGAGTATTGGAAAACCATGGAGCGCTTTGCCCGTTTCGGTCTGCCGCTCTCTATCACCGAGTTCGACATGTTTGGCCACAACTGGGGAAATAGCCAGGAGACCCGGGAATATAGGCAGGCGAAGGCTTTTCGGGAGTTTCTTATCAGTGTGTTTAGTCATCCGGCCGTGAACGGCTTCACCATGTGGGGTTTCTGGGATGGAAGGCACTGGGCCGATGAAGCGCCCTTGTTCCGCCAGGACTGGACGCCTAAACCCGCCCTGGATGTGTATGAGACGCTCGTTTTCGATTCGTGGTGGACCGATGAAGCCGGAGAGACGGACGCCGAAGGGCAATTCGAGGTCTGGGGATTTCATGGCGACTACGAGGTGACTATCGAACGCGATGGAATGGAAACGGAGATTGTGGAGGTCTTTCTGCCGAAAGGGGGCGCGGAGATCACAGTGGAGTTGCGCTATCGTGGCCCCATCCTTGTGCCGTCGTGATCTGGGGAATTGGAACCGCGGTATAAGGCCTAGCTTAGCTGCGGAGCAAGGGGGTGAGAATACGCTGGTCCGGGCCGAGGTGTCCGTCCCGGTCTTCGAAACAATTCTGTACTACAAATTCTTCGGGGACAATTCAGAAAGGAGGTCCCTTGTTTACAGTACTAAGAAGATCTGTAGGCTACATCAGGATATATGATTATACAAGTCTATTAAAAAATTCAAGTAAGCGGCGTTTAGTGAACGGTGTTTTAGTTATGTTTGCCGCTATTTGGTCGGGGAACGGGGACGCGCAGACCAACCAACCCGAGGAGCAAGTAACGTTTGAACTAAACGCAAGACCTTCGGAGGGAGCCGTGGCCGATCCGGACCGGCGCATGGTCGTGCTTAGCGAACCCATCCCGAATTCGGAGGATCGGATTCCCGACGGAACGGAGTTCTCCCTGTCGATGACCTCGGGGCGGATAACCTCGCGGGGCGTCCAAAGTTGCGGGGGCTACATCGGATTTACCGTGGTTCCGCCTGACAAGTCGGGCGATGTGCTGATTCAAGCGACGTCGGATGACAACACGTACCAGGGGGAGTTGCTCTACACGTTTGTAGGCGTCCCCAGCGCCCCCATCTACTTGCACGCACTCGATAAGCGTGAAGTGGATGGCGAAGTGCGCGTCACACTGTCCACTGGGCCGGTCACTGATCAAGATGGCAATCCGTTGGCGGGGGGACGGCTATATGCCGAGGTCAGCGGAGCAACTATCCTCTCTGATGACGACTCTGTAATCTCGCTAGACGCTGATGGCGTCGGGTTCCTGGAAGTGGGTGTGCTCAATGAAGAGACCGGGGATTATGCCGCGCCAGGGGAGGAATGGGAATTCGAGGTCTCGGTCTACGTGCAGCCGAACGACGAGGTTCCTCTCGATACCTACACATTGTCTTCGGACGCGAACATCTTCTCCGACTGGGAGAGTTACGATGAAGCCAACTCCGACAAGGCGATGCAGTGGGAGCATGCGGAAGAAGGGGTGAGACTTGGGTTGTCCGCGCATCCTCGAACCGATGGGGAGGAGGCAGGAAATGACCTGCAGATTATCGGGGACGGCGTTTTCCGTACGTATCCGGGGGCGATGTGGTCCTCTGAAAGGGAGTACGAGGTCGGCGGTTGGAACTTTGAATATTACGTGGAGGCGCCAGAGGAGTTCCAGGGCTCCGTACGCCTCCATTATGACCTGGAGCCAGGGGAAGATGCCCCTGGGGATCCGGCTGGTGAAGTCACACTGGTCGCGCCTGCCGAAGGCGTGGGCGCATCCTGGAACCCTGGTTTTAAATTCCTTGCGGAAAGCGAGGATGAAGAGCTTCCCGATGAGGCGCTGTCTGTAGATCCCCCGCCTGCCGTCTTTAACCCGTACGCCACGGGAGAGTACGGTTTTACGCTTAAGGCGTACGATGAGGAGGGCGAACTTCTGGGGGGCCCCGGTATCACGGTCGTAGCCCGGGAGCCGAATGCGCCCGATGTGGAGGGGGAGGTGCTGGAAGATGCGGAAACGATTCTGCAGGACGAAGGCCTTGTTTTGGGCGAGGTAACGGATGAATACAGCTTTGAGGTTCCTGAAAACCATGTCATCAGCCAATCGCCGGCGCCCGGGGAGCCGGCCTCGGACAGCCAAGTGGACCTCGTTGTTTCGGAAGGAGTCGATCCCGACGCTGTTCACGTGCCCTCTGTTGTGGGGATGAGGCGGGCAGAGGCGGAAGCGCTCCTGCAAGAAGAAGGGCTTAATGTGGGAGACATAAGGTATGAAGACAGTTCCATTGTACTTGCGGGGCGTGTCATCAGCCAATCGCCTTCGGCTGGGGAGCCGGTCTTGGCGGATAGCCAAGTCGCTCTTGTGGTTTCGGAAGGCCTCGAGTCCGGGATTGTGCGCGTGCCCAGTGTGCTGGGTCTGCGCCAAGACGACGCGGAAGCTGACCTCGAAGCGTCTGGTTTCCAGGTGGGCGCAGTGCGGTTTGAAGCTAGCCGCAATATGCCCGAGGGCTATGTTCTCCGCCAGGATCCGTGGGGAGGAACACCAGCCGCAGTGGGAAGCGAGGTCTCCGTCTGGATATCAGTGGGGGCTTCGGAACCGCCTGACCTTGTTGAGATGTGGCCCCCCGCGCTGGTTGCCGCCTCGGAAGGCAAGGATATTGTGCTCTCCGTATTGGTTTATGCGGAATACGAAGACTTGGCTAGGGTCAGGTGGATCTTCACGGAAACAGGCGAGGTGATTGAAAGCGAGCCGGATCTGGTGTTCGAAGATGTGGACGAACAGGTTGCCGGGACCTACGTGGTGGAGGTAACTCACCCCAGTTATCCGTGGGTCGCGGAAACGCACATGGTAGAGGTGAGGTTCATGGATTTCACGCCAGGCGCCGGTGGATTGGGCCTGACTGTGTTGGCTCTGTTCTGTGGCGCGTATGGCGTCCGCCGGATTTACACCCGCCGCGAATAGAAATCGGGTGGGATCTCTATCAAATTCAATACATGGAGGTAAAGACGTGTAAGGGCTCCGGAAAACTGTTTCTATTCTTCCGCCAAGACGCGCAATTCAGCAATGCCGCTGACGGTGGGAGAGGTGGGCCGTTTGAATCGGATGTAACGGTATTCCTCGGGATCCTCCACGTTAAAGATTCCCATCGTTTCGTGGGAGGTGACCCACGCCGTATCGGAATCGCCGTCCACCGCGTGCTCCGGCCGATCAATGCGAGCCCGGGAACGCCGTTTCCCGTTCACGTAGAGCTGACGTAACGCAGCAAGGTCCACCTCGGCCTCATAGTACGGCTCGTCTGGCACAGGCTCCCAAGCGTCGATTCGCTTCCCCCCGCTGATGGTATAACTGTTTCACCCGGATAGGCCTAATAGACCATCTCGTGGCCGTTTCGGCCGCTATCACGCTTGTCGAATTCGAGCGGTTCGGTGATGCGGTAAACACCTTCCCGCAACAGCACCGTGACATCCTCCGTCGTGTTGGGCGCCGCCTCTTGAGCCCGCTGGATAGTGGCGTAAAGGGTGGCGGTTGTTCCGTGCACCAGCATTCTCATCCAGCGATTGGGATTCACAGCTCTTCGAGCCACCTCTCGTAGGCGCCAGCGATGGTCCCTTCGTCTTGGGCGCCATCCCAGAGGGCCACGCCGTAGACCAGTTCCAGGGTTTCGCCCGGCTCCAGCGTGAGGGGTTCCTCATGCAACCGCAGGGTGGCGGAAAGATAGGCGAAGGGTTCGTCCATGATAAACCACCACGCCGGATGGCGGGGGTTGTCTGGCCGGCAGAACATCGCGAACGTCACGGGGGCGCCGTTGACTTCGGCGGTGTAGGCCTGCCAGGGAGCACGCACGAGGTATTCGCTTCCGCGCACATGCTCGGGTTCCTTGTCCAGGGGCGATACGAAGTTCCCCGCCTCGTCCATGGCCTCCAGAAAACGCGCGCCCAAGCCGTGGTAGTGGGACCCCGTGAGTTCGGCGGGTTCCCCGTCCGCCGGTGCGGTGAGAGCCGAGGTCCAGGTGAGCATCGCGGGCGTCTCTTCGTCTTCCGGCAAGCGCAACGTGACGGTGCGGGATTCCGTCAACACGGGGGCATCCGTATCGGGGGGCAGCCACTCCAGCGCCTGACTATAGCTTGATTCCGAGAAGCCGTTATGAACGTTTTGAACCACTTCGTTCGTCTCTTGCGGCGTTTGACGGCCGGGCGCGTCGTGCTCTTCCCAAAAGTTCGCGCCGTTGACCGTGATGGCGAACATCAGCCCGTGATGATGCAAGTGATCCGGCGGCGCGTCGCGCAACACGTTTTGGCCGCCGGGCGTGGCGAAGTAATCCACGTACGGCTTGTGCGGATTGGGCGCGGAGCGGTATTGAAACATCTTCTCGCCATCCCGCTCCACGCGGAACACCCCCTCGGCCTGGTCATGCGCGCTGGTGATTTCACGCGCCACGCTCTCCACTGGCGTGATCGCCAGCAGAATGGCTACGGCTATCGAGGTGACGAGCTGTAATACCGTTGAGTGCGTATTCATGGCGAATTCCTTCTCTCTGGTTTGGGTGTTTACATCCCCCGGCCCTTCGGGCCACCCCCTTCAAAGGGGGAATATGTACCGCCGGCATCTTGCCGGCATTGCGGCTTAGAAGGCGGTTCTACGAACATTCCATTGTCCCTTGGAGCAACGTGCTTACTCGGCGATTTAGGCTCGTTTGCTGAAGTTGACC
>JAWOFY010000390.1:0-2586 GCA_046497285.1 Candidatus Hydrogenedentota bacterium | reverse complement strand
ACCAGCACGTTGTCGTTCGGATTCGCCATGTCACTGTGCAAAGCCGTCCAACCCACGTCGAAAAACGCCTTGGATTGCGGCAAATCCGCAGGTGCGCGCGCTTCAAGGTCAGGCTCCCAGATCAGAAACGCCTCGGGACCCGTCGCATCACCGCCCGCCTCCTCGGCATGCCAACGGTAATAGGGATTGTCATAGAGACTGGCTAGACTGTACATCAGGTTCCCTTGGGCGGATCCCACGGAGCCGGAATACCCATCGCCAAATTCGCGGCGGGAACGGTTGGGATAAGCCACATACAGACCGAAATCGCCGGTATTTTGAAAGAAAGGTTTATCCTTCAGCGGAACGCCAAGGCGATCAAGCTCATGAACCACACGGGTTATCCGGTTGATGTACCACGTCCAATAGCCGACGCCTTCGTGCCAGCCGCCATCGTCATGCCCCCAGGCGGGATAGACGGACCAGAGAACGCGCAAGGTGTATTCGAGCCAGGCCGGGGCATCCTCGATATCGTGCGCGAGAATGATCCCGCCTTCGATGGCGAAGCCTATCATCCGGCCCGGATGGCTGCTGAAGGGACGCGACTCGAAGGGCCGGCCCCGGTGCATTTCGTTAATCTGGCGGATGCGCTCGCCAAGCACGCGGAGGCACTTCTCTCGCTCTTCTTCCGTCAGTGTATCGTAAATCCAATCGAACGTGCGGGGCGCGTTTTCCGCAATGTCCATGCCCAATTCCGTGGGCCAATAGACACTGCTCGGCCCATCCACGTCCCACGTCATGAAATGCATGAGACGGCGCTTGGCCTCCTCGGCGAACCGTTCCTCGCCGGTGTAGAGATACGCCCGCGCGCAGATCTCCATACCGCTTGTGTAAGGCCCCATGGAGCGAAACGTCTCGATGTAGACATCCCGCCGATCGTCGCCGTACTCATCCCACGGATCGGGCTCCTCGAACAGGGGCTCGTCCCGTTCGATCACATTTTCGGCGCGGCTCACGACGGGGTCCACAAGCCACGCGTACTCCTCCGGATTCTCCCGCACCTCGTCGCGATCCGCCGGCGAGAGATAGGCCCGCGGACGAGTCTCTGGAATGGCGTCCATCACATCATCTATCGATGGGAAGGGAAAATCGACCGCGTCCTCGGGAATAGTGAATTCGCGGGCTTGGCTGAACTCCGCATCCTCGTCCGCTTCGTATCCGTAGCGCCAATACCACGTCCCCGGTTCAAGCGTTTCGCCGGGAACGTGAACGGTCATGTCGATGCCGGAAGCGCGGACCGTGTCCTCCTCCGGAAACTCGGCATCTTGGGCGTACTCGACCATCCACTCGTCCACGCTGTCGATGGGCAGCCAAACGAAGGCGGGCGGATTGGCCGCCGTGACATCGCCATCGGCGGGGGCATAGTCCACTTCATCGTCACTGGGCGGACGATCCAGTTCGGTTGCGGCGGCGGGTAGGACGACATAAACGGCAGCCAACAACACGGCTACACGCGCAAGAGGCGAGCACATACTGGATCGGATCATGAGGGGCTCCTCCTTTGATTTGGAATCACAGCTCTCATCGGTAAAGTCTTCCGGTGAATTGCCCTCACTCTATCGCAAGAGCCATCCCACCGCAAACTCGTTGCCGTAGCGGATGGGATGGCTCTTACAGAAAACTCAACCCGACCAGGGCCGTAAACCGAGACGTACTAACGGATGGCCGGCGCTGAAAGGAACATCCGTTGAGGAGCTTTTCGGCCTGTCTTTAGTTCTGAGCCGGCTTAGACTTGCCCGGGGCCGGCGCTTCCCCCGTGCTTTGCAATGCGAGGTACTTATTTACGGCGTTGACATAAGCCTGCACGGCGGCTTCCACGATATCCGTGCTGCCGCCAGTGCCTGTCGTGGAACGCCCGTCAAATGCGACCAGCACGTGGGCTTCGCCCAAGGCCTCCTTGCCGGGTGTGGCCGCGCGAATAGAGAACTCCGTCAAACGCCCTTCAATGCCTGTGACGCGCTCGATGGCTCGACACGCCGCATCCACGGGGCCGTCTCCGGTGGCCGTCTCCACGTATTCCTCGTTGCCATGGTAAAGCTTGACCAGCGCCATTGCCGGATCGCTTCCGGAGGTGCGCAACTGCACGAGCCGGTAGGTTTCGAAGGTCTCGTCCCGCATTGACGCGATCAACACGCGTAAGTCGTCCTCGAATACCTCCTTCTTTCGGTCGGTCAATTCGATGAACTTGGTGTAGAGGTGGGTTGTTTCTTGCTCAGTCAACTCGAAGCCCATGTCCGCGCACCGTTTCGCTAGGCCGTGGCGGCCCGAGTGCTTGCCCAACACCAATTCGCTCCGCCCCCGGCCCACGGATTCCGGCGTCATGATCTCGTAGGTGGCCTTGTTAGCAATCATGCCATGTTGGTGAATGCCCGCCTCGTGCGCGAAGGCGTTCCGGCCGACAATGGGCTTGTTAAACGGAATCCCCAAGCCCGTCAAGTTACTCAGCAACCGGCTCGAATTCCAGATTTCCTCCGCCACAATGCCCGTTTGATAGGGATACACGTCGTTGCGGGTCCGCATCGCCATGACCACTTCTTCCAGCGACGT
>JAWOFY010000129.1:0-7532 GCA_046497285.1 Candidatus Hydrogenedentota bacterium | reverse complement strand
GCGTAGCTATACACCGCCAAGCGCTCCGGACCCAATTCCGCGATGGCGCCCAACGTGCGGTCCCACGCCTCCAGGTTCTGTTTGGGTAGACCATACACGAGGTCAATGTTAATGCCGCCAAAGCCCTCCTCGCGCAGCCAATCCATCAGCCGCCGCGTCTGCTCCTCCGTTTGATTCCGCCCGATCGCCTCTTGTACCGCCGCATCAAAATCCTGCACCCCCAGGCTCACCCGGTTGAAGCCTAGCGCCCGCAGCACACGCGCCTGCTCCCGTGACATCACCCGGGGATCCACTTCCAGCGCCTGCTCCGCCCCCTCCGCGAACCCGAACCGGTCCCGGATCATGGCGTGCAGCCGCTCCAACCGTTCCACCGTCAGAAACGTCGGCGTCCCCCCGCCCCAATGAAGCTGCGCCACCGGCCGATGCCCCACGAACCCCGCCAAAAGCGCCAACTCCCGCTCCACATAGTCCAAATAGGGGTCCTCGGCCCCTGGTTTCCGGTTGACAATAACGTTGCATCCGCAATATGCGCACCGCCCATGGCAAAACGGGATATGCACATACAACGAAAGCGGTCCCGTTTGCTCCGCTGCTTCCGCCAGCGCTTGGCGGTAACGCGCTTCCGGAAAGGCGCTGTCCCACACATTCGCCGGGGGATAACTCGTGTACCGCGGTCCCGGCCGGTCATGCCGCGCCAACACCTCCGCATCCACCGCCACATCCGTATGCTCGCTCACTACCGCGCCTCCACGTTTCATCAGGTTCATTCCATCTACCCCATCGTACGCCATACAGCGCGGCTCCTTCAACGGGCCAATCAAACTCTGATCGCCGGGTAAGGCCTCTGTTCCAGTGAGATACATCCCCCTTGATCCCCCTTCGAAGGGGGAATTTTGCTCCAAGCAACAGTCATCTCGGGTGAACCGTTTACACCCAAGAGGTGAGTAGGCCAATTCCCCCTTTTGAAGGGGGTGGCCCGCAGGGCCGGGAGATGTAAACATCCGCCAAACCAACCTACCCGGCGATTCGGGGCAAACGATACAGAATGCCATCGAAATTGGAATCCATTCGCGATTTGGAATGTTCCGGGAACCTCAGCGTATAGCAGCGCGGGGCGCCCCCAACGCCGGATAAGTATTCGTAAGAACCGTACCGCCGCCTTCCAGGCGGCTCACAAATGTCGGCGAGACGCCGGCGGTACGTTCTCACCCATTGGGTGAGGATGAATTTCCTTTCGAGGTCAGCGACTTGCAGAAGTCCCTTGGTCAAGGATGAGTCTTGCTTAGAATCGCTGTATAGTGCTCGAAATACTCAGTATTGTAACCGGTTTTCGGTGACAAAGCAGAGCTCTTCTTTACTATCTACAAGTCGCTCAGGTGCGAGTAACAAGGACATCAATATATCTTGGGCTGACTTATCCGGCGATTGCCGGGGCGGGCGTTGCGCGACAACTTGTTTGGCCGGTATACTGTATATGTGCTTTCTTGCGAGCTTCTCTCTAGCTTTCCCGCACCTCCCCGCCAGAACAATGCAACCAACGACAAGGTAGGCTAGCATGGCTTTTGATTTTGACATGATACAACGCGTCTACGCTGGGCTTGGCCAGCGCGTGGAGGCTGCCCGCCGCCTCGTGGGCCGGCCCCTTACGCTTTCCGAGAAAATCCTCTACACCCATCTCTTTCACGGGATGCCGGAGCGCCCGTTCCGGCGGGGCGAGGATTACGTGGACTTCGCGCCGGACCGCGTGGCCATGCAGGACGCCACGGCGCAGATGGCCCTGCTCCAGTTCATGCAGGCGGGCAGGTCGAAGACCGCCGTGCCCGCTACGGTGCATTGCGATCACTTGATTCTCGCCCAATACGGCGCCCGCGAAGACCTCGCTCGCAGCATTGAAGCGAATATGGAAGTGTTCGACTTCCTCGCCAGCGTGTCCAATAAGTACGGAATCGGATTCTGGAGGCCTGGCGCGGGCATCATTCACCAAGTCGTGCTAGAGAATTACGCTTTTCCCGGCGGCATGATGATCGGGACGGATTCCCACACCCCAAACGCGGGCGGCTTGGGCATGGCGGCGATCGGCGTGGGCGGCGCGGACGCCGTTGACGTGATGGCGGGCATGCCGTGGGAACTGAAGTGGCCCAAACTCATTGGGGTGAAGCTCACGGGAGCGCTCAGCGGCTGGACTTCGCCCAAGGATGTTATTCTGAAGGTCGCCGGAATCCTCACCGTGAAGGGCGGGACCGGGGCCATCGTGGAGTACTTTGGTGAAGGGGCCGAGAATATGTCCTGCACGGGCAAGGGCACCATCTGCAACATGGGCGCGGAAATCGGCGCGACCACCTCGCTTTTCGCGTACGACGATTCGATGGCGCGCTATCTCAAGAATACCGAGCGCGAGGATGTGGCCGAGGCGGCCGAGACGGCGCGCGAACACATTCGGCCCGATCCCGATGTGTACGCCAATCCCGAGCAGTATTTCGACGAAGTGCTTGAGCTGAATCTGTCCGAGCTGGAGCCCCACGTTAACGGTCCGTTCACGCCGGACCTGGCGTGGCCCATTTCGAAGTTAGGGGAAGCCGCCCGGGAACATGGCTGGCCCGTGGAGTTGTCCTCGGCCCTTATCGGCAGTTGCACGAACTCATCCTACGAAGACATCGACCGGGCCGCCTCGATTGCGCGGCAGGCCAAGGAGAAGAACCTCAAGGCCAGGAGCGAGTTCACCATCACGCCGGGCTCGGAGCAAGTTCGCTTCACCATTGATCGGGACGGCCAGTTGAAGGACCTCGCCGACATTGGCGGCCTGGTGCTGGCCAACGCCTGCGGATCCTGCATTGGCCAGTGGGCGAGGCAGGGCATCCAACAAGGGGAAGTGAACTCGATCCTGACGTCGTTCAACCGCAACTTCGCCAAGCGCAACGACGGCAATCCGAACACCCACGCCTTCGTCGCTTCGCCCGAGACGGTGACGGCCATGGCCTTGGGCGGCCGGTTGGACTTCAACCCCATGACCGACACGCTCACCAATGAGAGAGGAGAAAGCGTCAAATTGGATCCGCCCGAGGGACGTGAACTGCCGGCGCAAGGCTTCTCGGTGGAAGATCCCGGCTATCAGCCCCCCGCGGAGGATGGCAGCGACGCTGAAATCATTGTGCGCCCTGGCAGCGAGCGGCTCCAACTACTTGAACCGTTCCCCCCTTGGGAGGGGACGGACCTCGAAGGGCTGCGCTTGCTTATCAAGATCAAGGGCAAGTGTACGACAGACCACATCTCCATGGCGGGGCCATGGCTCCGATTCCGCGGCCATCTCGATAATATCTCGGAGAACTGCTTCATTGGGGCCATCAACGCCTTCAACGAGGAAGCCAACAAAGTGAAGAACCAGCTCACCGGCGAATATGGTCCTGTCCCCACCGTGCAACGGGCCTACAAGGCCGAGGGCATCGGCACGGTAGTGGTTGGCGAGGAGAACTACGGCGAGGGCTCCTCGCGCGAACACGCCGCCATGGAGCCGCGTCACCTCGGCGTGCGGGCGATCATCGTGAAATCTTTCGCGCGTATTCACGAGACCAACCTCAAGAAGCAGGGTATGCTTGCGCTGACCTTCGCGAACAAGGAGGATTATGACCTTGTGCAGCAAGACGACGTCGTCGACATCCTCGGCTTGACCGAGTTCGCGCCTGGCGAACCCCTCACGGTTGTGTTGCATCACGCCGATGGAAGCCGCGACGAATTCCCCGTGAACCATTCCTACAACGAGACGCAGATCGAATGGTTCAAGGCCGGCAGCGCCCTCAATCTCATCCGCCAACAAACCGCACGGGAGGGCGTGCGTTAGCCTAATAGCCCCGCATGCGCTAAGACTGTGACGATCGGATAGCAACGGGAAGCCGGGCAGACAGCTTGGCTTCCCGTTTTACACGCGGGCGGGGTAGCGGAACAATGAATCACAAGGCCGTACCCCCCAGCGTCTTGCGGGCATTGGCCTCCCTAAGCAGTGCTTGGGGCGGAACGGCTTGATTGCGCAATGTCAACCCCAATATGTTAGACTAAAGTTTCTAAAAGGCGGCGCGCCCCGCCCCGGAGTCGAAGCCGGGCGTGTGCAAAACCATCACAGCGGGTTATTTTATAGAAAGGTTGTATGTATGATTCTGACGAAATATATTAACACAGCGTGCATCTTGCCTGATATGAATGTGAAAAATAAGGCGGATGCACTAAAGGAGCTTACCCACGCCCTCTTTGAGAAGAAGAAGATGCAGGACAGCATGGGGCCCGCCATGGACCAAATCATGGCGCGGGAGAGTACGGAGAGTACAGGTATCGGCCGCGGTATCGCCGTGCCGCACGCCCGCGTGCCGGGGATGAAGCAGATGGCGTGTGCCGTGGGGCGTATTCCCCATGGGGTGGATTTCATGGCCGTGGATCGCACGCCCGTCCATCTTATCTTTCTGATTTGTTATCCCCCCTCCGAGCAGACGGCGTACCTCAATTTCATCGCCACCGTCTCCAAGCTGTTGAGCGACCGAAATCACCTCAGCGAAATGCTCGAGGCCGAGGACGCCGAGAGCATGTTTTCGGTTCTTGAACGTATATCCACCGCCTTCTCGCAGGCCCAAGGCGAGGCCGAGGAGGAGAGCGTCCCAGCGGAGCCCGGCATCGAAGAAACTCCCGACGCGCACGCCGACCTTATCCTGCTGGCCCGGCTCCAGCTCAACCAAGAGATGTTGAACAACGCGAAGACCGGCAAGGCGCAGATTCGCAAGCGGATGGAGGGTATCCGGTCGATGGTGGAGCCCCGGATCCTCTCCCATTACGATAAGCTAATGAAGGGGCACCCTCCCGCCCTCGTGCCGGTGGAAGGCGATACGTGCCAAGGTTGCTTCATGCGGCTTCCCTCGAAATTCGTGCAGCAGATCCGCCAGGACTCCGACCACATCCACACGTGCTCGAATTGCCGCCGCTACATCTACGTGGTGTGAGGGCTTGGGAGCGGAGGAGCCGAAAAAAGGGGGAAGGGTTACCGTCTCGGACGGGCGCAAGGGGGAACGCGCGCGGCGGGAGGGTCTCATCTCCGGGCCAGGTTAATCAGCGGGGCCGGTCTGTTCCTCACGGTTTTACCGGCAGGCCTGACGCCATGGATTCGTTGGCGGCGCAAGTCACACGGAACGTCTTGAGGGCGTCGGCATAGGTGGAGCGGATTCGTTTCTTGCGCCCGGTCTTGATTGATTCGATGAAGGCCTCCGTCTGTTCCGCGTAAACATTGACTCGGGGTTCGTATTCGGTGGTTTTGCCATCCTCCCGTATAGTGAGTTTGCCATAGTCCACCGTGAATACCCCCTCTGGCGTTACGACCTCCACCCCCGCCTTCACGTTGGCGCTATTCGCCACGCACACGGAGGTGACCACGCCAGCGGCTCCGTTCTTGAGTTGCAGGGTAGCCACGCTACTGTCGTGAATGTCGAAATCCGGGACTTGCGTCATGCAACCGCTGGAGCCAATGGCGTGCACCTCGGCCACTTCGCCGCAGAGATGGCGCACGAGATCCACGATGTGCGTGCTTTGCTCCAGCAGCTGGCCGCCGCTCTTGTCCTGTCTGCGCCACCACCAAGCCTCGGCCATTGGTCCGTCCCAATACCCCCGTACAAGACAGATAGCCTTGTTTTTAATAAGCTTTCGGGCGTGCTCCACGGTGTCGAAGTACCGCCAACAGTACCCCACGGACGTGATAATCTTGGCTTTCCGGATGGTGGCCGCGATGGCCTTGGCGGTCCGCCGGTCAAGCGCGATGGGTTTTTCCACAAAGAGATGGATTCCCCGGATGGCCGCGGCTTCCTCAGGACCACTGTGAGCAAACGGCGGAACGCTGACATAGACCGCGGCGGGCCGGGTTTGGTCATACATCGTCTCATGATCGGTGAACGCCTCGCCTCCATGGCGTTCCGCCGCGGCCACCGCCCGGTCCCCATCGACATCGCAATGCCCCACCAACTCCACGTCGTCTCGTTTGCTGAGATGTTTGTAGTGTTCCCCTTGCGCTCGCCCGCAACCAACCACGGCGACTCGAACTCGCGTCATGTACTCGTCTCCCCGGGCGCAGTGCGTTTGCCCCCAATCGCCGGATAGTTGGCCCGCTTCGGCTTACGGTCTTCCAGCCGGCATTTCAGACGGTAATAGGCCTACTCCGGAATCGTGTCCGCCAGCAGGGGAACTCCGCCCTACTGCGGATAAAATCGTCTTTACGCATTCGCCCTTTGCAACTCCATCCCCATTGCATGAGAGCGTTCCCAAGATAAAGGGTATTCTAGCAAACCGCGCGGCGCGCTTCACAAAACTCTAACGGCGGCGCTGAGGTCCGCCTCGCATCGGTTTATATCTATAGCAGTTCGCGCTGTGCGCGGTATGTGCAGGTGTGTGACGCTCGGGAATGGGCTAGGCTGGGGCGCGTTCGTTGCTTGTCCACCACCAGGGATCTTCAGCGTTTGGACAGTCTGGCCGATAGAATAGGACACAGGCCCGGAAGGTGGCCGCCCTGTCGAGAGAGGGCATAGATACCCGGCCGAAGCAACCATGGCGCATAAAAAGTGTAGTTAATGTTTTTCGGCGCATTGTTTATTGATTTTTAAGCAATATAATGGGGTATGACATTGTTTTTTACAACATCTTGTGTACACGTTGGCGGAGTGATAGAATAGCCGCGTTGTCGAACGTTTGCTTTGAAAAACTTCACGGGATTCCAAGTGTAAAGGTATGGACGTAACAACCATCATCGGGCTTGTCGCCGGCTTCACCCTCATGCTGCTCGCCATCGTGCTGGGAGGGGCGCCCGGCGTATTTTGGAATCCTCCCGGATTCATCATCGTCATCGGGGGGACCGTGGCCGCCACGCTGGTCAACTATCCCTTGCGCGACGTGCTCAGCGTGCTGGGGACGTTGAAGAACGCCTTCATCCACAAATCCACCACGCCGGAGCAACTCATCGAGAAGCTTGTAAGCTTCGCCACCATCGCCCGGCGCGAGGGCATCCTTGCGCTTGAGAGCCATGCTTCCGAGATGGACGATCCGTTTCTGGAAAAGAGCGTTCAGCTCGCCGTGGACGGGACTTCCCCCGAACTGATCAAGGATGTGCTCACCACGGAACTCGCTTTTCTCGAGGATCGCCACTCCATGGGACAGAACATCCTGTCCGCCATGGGTACATTTTCCCCCGCCTTCGGGATGATTGGGACGCTCATCGGACTTGTGCAGATGCTCGCGGAACTTGAGGATCCCTCCCGTATTGGCGAGGGGATGGCCGTGGCGTTGCTCACCACGCTATACGGGGCGTTGCTCGCCAATGTCTTCTTTTTGCCCGCGGCTGGCAAACTGCGCGTGCGCACCAGCGACGAGCTGCTCGCGAAGGAAATCATCGTCGAGGGTATCCTTTCCATTCAAGCCGGCGACAACCCCCGCGTCGTCGAACAGAAGCTGAAGGCCTTCATCTCCCCCTCGACCCGCGAGAATGTCCAGGTGGGACGGTAAAACATGGCGCAAAG
>JAWOFY010000195.1:0-5446 GCA_046497285.1 Candidatus Hydrogenedentota bacterium | reverse complement strand
TTGGCGTTCATTCGCGGTTTCTGATCCTTACCCGTGGGCAATGTTGTTTTCGGGAGCAGCGTCCTTACCCAGCGATTGGATCCGGCAGTTCGTATGGCGCACGCCGGGGGCGATCCAGAAAATGGTTGCCCCACTCGCTGTTCGTGAACTCCTCCGCTTCGCTGTCCCACTGCAGACGGTTTCCGGTTTCGCCGGTTGCCTCGCTCACCCAGCGGGCGATATTGGCGAGATGACACACCGTGGCCGAGCGATGGCCCGTTTCCACGTCCGCCACAGGTTGGCTCCGATCCTTGATGCAATCCAGCCAATTCCGGTGATGGTCCTCGCTGCGGTACAGCTCGACTTCGGGGTCTTCCAACGGCTCCTCCGCCAGCTCCGCGGGTTCCGAGCTAACGTGGTCTCGGCTGATGGTGATGCTTCCTTCCTCGCCGATGAACCGCGCGCCGGTATTGATGTCTTCGGCGAATTCGACCGTGATGTCTCCGGGGTAGCGCATAAAGATCTTCGGTTCCAAACCTTGCAGGCTGGTGTGGCACTGGGTGCAGGGCTCATCCGGAAACCTGTCTGCCCTATACCTTGTGGAGACGAAGGGCTCTCCCTCGGTCCACACTTCCACCGGACCGGCATCGTCCATGCCGAGCGCCCGCTGCACGATGTCGAGCCCGTGGGGCCCGAAGCAGGTCATCTCGCCGCCGCCAAAGGCCCGCGTCGAATACCAGCCGCCGTACGTCACGCTTTCGGTTTCCGCGGTGAGGAGCGGATTGTAGGGATGCGGCTGGACGGGGCCGCACCACATGTCCCAGTCCAATTCGGGCGGGACGGGTTCACCGGGCAAGCCGTTCAGCCACGGGCTGAGATAGTGGTGGGCGATCACGTTCTCGAGTTTGCCGATGCGGCCGTTCCGGATGAGCATGCATCCCCGGTATTCCTGTTCGCCCGAGCGCTGCTGCATGCCGGTCTGCAACACGCGGTCATGTTTCGCCACGGCCTTCGCCATTAGCCGGCCTTCCCGCACCGTGTGCGACAGGCATTTCTCGCAGTAGATGTCCTTGCCGGCCTGCGCCGCGTGAATGGTTTGGAGGGCGTGCCAGTGGTGGGGCGTCGCGATGAACACGGCGTCGATGTCTTGCCGGTCGAGCAGCTCCCGGTAGTCTTGATACGCGTCCGCGCCAACCTCCTCGGCCGCCGCGTCCGCCTTGCGCGTGTCCACATCGGCCACGGCCGCGATGCGCACGTCATCGAACCGCGAAAACCCCCGCCTGAGATTGCCGCCCATGACGCCCATCCCGATTCCGCCTAAGACAATCCGATCGTTGGCCCCCGCCTTGCCGGAGGTGGCCAGCACGCCGGAGGGAAGGATGAGCGGAGCCGCGGCCGTCATGGCGCCCGTGTTGATGCGCTTCAAGAAACTGCGGCGAGTTAAGTAGGTCATGCCCGCTACTCCCTACGGTTAACGCGATGGATCAGCCCGGCTGGCTGCTGGATGGCCTAAAAGGGCGCTCTGCGCAGGCGTTTCCAAGGCTTCACTAGCACAACAAAAGACCCAATACGTGTCACGGAAAAAGCAGAATTACACCTAACCATAGAGCAGCCTTCCCCCTCATCGCCAATTCGCTTGTTGAAAAGCCCATTTTTAGGGACAGCTTCTCCCCTCCGCCACCACTTAGGACGAAAAAAATTTTTTCGCGGGGCCATTCATGGTTTTCGGCGTATTCTACGTCTTAACTACGCCTACGTGACACAATATTTTGTGGGTACTGACCATAATTCAACACATTTACGGCTACATATTGAATAGCTTGGAGGGGGATGGAGCCGACGTAACCCTTTGTACGACAACAAAAAAGTTTTGGCGCCAAGGCAATTTCCTCTTGACGGAGGGGTGTCGGAGTGGTATGCTGTGGGTATCAGTGGGGCAAAGGGGTAGAGAAGGGAACCCGCTTCATGTACTTTGGGGAATATCCAACGAGCCTGGACGAGAAGGGGCGGATCACCATGCCGCGCCGCTTCCGAAACACGATGGAAGTGCTCGGCCATGCCGTTTGGTTCATGACGCGCGGGTTCGACCACAGCATATTCCTTTTCAATCAAGAGGAATGGAACAAAATCCGGAAACAAGTGGCCAATTATTCAGCTCTTGACGCCAAGGCCCTGGATTTCCGGCGATTGCTTTTTGGTAGTGTAGCGGAAGTGAAGCCCGATGGGCAAGGGCGAATGTTGGTGCCGCAACATCTGAGGGAGTACGCAGGTCTGAGCAAGGAGGCGGTGATTCTAGGAGTCGACGATCACCTGGAGCTATGGAGCAAGGAGAGGTGGCGGGAGTTCCAGGAGAGCAAGGACGACACCTTTAAGGAGATGGCGGCCCAGCTTTTCATGGGCCAAGACAGTGTTTCCGCCGTTGGGGCGGAAGGAGGAACGGACGATGGAAATTAATCGGTCGGATATGGGGAATGTGACGGTGCTGCGCCTTACCGGAGACATGGTGGACGAGTCGGCGGTGGACCCCTTGCGTTGTGAACTCTTGGAATGCTGGCAGCACAGGCGGGTGCAACTGGTGCTCAACCTGAGCGAAGTCGGCGTGGTCAGCTACATGGGATTGGGCGTATTCGTGGATTGGCTGCGGAAGATTCGCGCGTCCCATGGCGACATGAAGCTGGTGGGGGTCAATCTATACTTCGAGCGGACCATGCGGATGATGGGCTTGACGTCGTTGTTCGAAACGTTCGATACCGAGCACACGGCGGTGTCGTTTTTTCACGAGGCCGCCTAACGGCGCGCCGCGTTCCCGTTCGCCCATGAAAGACGCCGGTCCCCCGCCGGAAGAGCCGGGCGCGCACATCAGCGTCATGGCCGAGTCCGCGTTGGAGTGGCTGGCCATCCGCCCGGACGGTGTGTACGTTGATTGCACGGCCGGGATGGGGGGACACGCGGAAGCGATAGTCCGCCGGCTGGAGAGCGGCCGTCTTATCGCGCTCGATCGCGATTCCGAGGCGGTGCGCCAGACCAAGGAGCGGCTCCGCCCGTATCCCCAGGCAACCGTGCTGTGCGCCAATTATGGCGCGCTTGAGGCCGTGCTGGATCAGGCCGGTGTTTCACGGGCCGACGGCATCTTAATTGACGCCGGTATCTCTAGCAGCCAACTGGATGACCCGGCGCGGGGGTTTACGTTTCAGCAAGAGGGGCCGCTGGACATGCGCATGAATCCCGCGGAAGGATTAAGCGCCTCGGAGCTGCTGGCGCGGTCGGACTCCGGCGCCATCGAGCGGATTCTCCGGGAATACGGGGACGTCCGTCCGGTCAAGCGTTTGGCGGCTGGCCTGACCGAGCGCGCGCGGGCGGGGCGATTGACGACCACCACGGCGCTTGTCGAGGCCATCCAAGACATTCTCAACGTTCATCACAAGATCCCGGAAGAAGTCCGCACCGTGTTTCAGGCCCTGCGGATTGCGGTAAACGCCGAACTTGAACACTTGGGGAGCGGCTTGCGCCAAGCGGCGCACCGGCTTGGGCCGGGAGGACGGTTGGTTGCGATTACCTTTCACAGCGGGGAGGATCGCGTCGTGAAACAGGTCTTTAAGGAGTATGGGCGTCCCCGGCACGAGCGCTATCCCGACGGACGCACCAAGCAGACCATTCCTCCCTTGCTACGAATACTCACCCGAGGCCCGGTTCAACCCAGCCGGGAGGAAATTGCGCAGAACCGGCGGTCACAAAGTGCGAAGCTTCGAGCGGCCGAACGGCTCGAAAACGATGGAGGCTAGAAGGGCATGGCGTGGTTTGAAGAATCGCAACAATCCGGTGCGGAGAAGCTGAGCGAAACAGGGTGGTTCCGTTATCTCCCCTTCCTCCTGCTGCCTTTCTCGGTGTTCTTTTCCGAGGTTTGGTTTCAGACCAAACAGATCGAGAACGATTACCAACTTAACACCATTGAACGCGAAGTCGGCGCGCTGGAGGAAGAAATCGCGGCCTGCAACACCGAACTCGCGGAACTCGAGGGCGTGCGGCGCATGGCGGCGGAGGCGGATAGTCTGGGGTTGGTCGAACCGCGTGTCAGCCAGTTTCACGTGGTGAAAGTGGAGGAGGACCCCGCCGGCGCCGATCCTCTCTTGCCGGGGCAACCCTATGATCTCGCGGCATTGCGCGCGGGACACGAAGCCGACATGGCGGAGCTACCGGCGGCGCCCTGAGCGCGCGCAACTTGGGGGGGAAGCCGGCCTGCCTGTGGATGCAGGTGAGCGTCAATAGTAGCGAACAGCGGTCTTTTCGCCGGAGGTGAGGTTTAAGTTGATGACTCATGGGGAGTCCCGATCCCACGAAACGAAACCGTATGGGCCTCCGCCCGGCGTGGTCCAGTGCTTCCGCCTGCGGGTGGTGGCCGTTGTATCCTGCATATTCTTTCTTATCATAGCGGCCCGGCTGGTACAGGTTCACGCCTTTCCCGAGCCCGGGCGGCTCGCTCAAAGCCAGCACAACATCGGGCGGCGTTCCCTACAAGAATCGCGGGGAGATATTGTTGACGCGAACAACACGCTTCTCGCCACGGACCGCGAGCTTCAATCGTTGTGGGCCGATCCCACGCGGATTGACGACCCCCTCCAATTGGCTCAACGGATCAGTGTAGCGCTGCGCCTCACTGAAGATGAGGTCTATGAACGGCTCACCCGCAGCGATTCTGAAGGGCGCCTGCGACGGGGCGTTCCCGTCAAACGATGGTTGAGCGAGGCGCAAGCCGAGGAGTTGCGGGATCTGGTTGAATCGGCGGGAAGGGCCCTTTGGTATCAAGATGAATCCACCCGCTATTATCCTCACGGAGAGTTGGCCGCCCATGTGCTAGGCTTCGTCAACCGCGAACACGTCGGCGGAGCGGGTATTGAGGGACAGTTGGATCCCTATCTTCGCAGTGTGCCCGGAGAGGTGGTATCGAGGGTGGATGTAAACCGGACGCTGCTTCATTCCCTGACGGTTCAAGCGCGTGCCCCCGACGGCGGCGACACGGTGCAACTCACCCTCGATGCCCGCATCCAGTACATCCTCGAACAGGAATTGGATAACGCGCTCGAAATGGCCGAGGCCAAACGCGCCATGGGCATGGTGATGGATCCGCACACCGGCGCCATACGGGCAATGGCCGCGCGTCCGAGCTATAACCCCAACCAGTTTACTCAATACACGGCTGAGGAGCGAACGAATCCCCTAACCGTGCATACCTTTGAGCCGGGATCGGTCTTCAAGATTGTGACGGCGTCAGCGGCGTTGGAGCATGGTATCGTCAGGCCGGAAACGCTGATCGATTGTGAAGATGGCGGCTTCAACCCGTATGGCCATTATATCCGCGATTTCTACGCGCTGGAGGTGGTGCCGTTTTATGAAGCCTACGCTCAGTCGAGCAACGTGGCGTTGCCGAAATGTCTCAGCGCCCAGGCGGTCATTCGGATCGGGATGGGAA
>JAWOFY010000181.1:0-14094 GCA_046497285.1 Candidatus Hydrogenedentota bacterium | reverse complement strand
CAGGCCTTGAAGGAGCGGCAAGCGCCGCAACTGTAAGAGGGGAGCGCGGATCGGAGGGCGCATGGCCAAGATGGCCGCATTCGTATACGGTTTCTCAGGATGGCTCGTGGGGTCTAATGAGGCCTGGAAAAGCGTGTTCAAGGAGCCGTCGGTTGAACTGGGTTAGCTCGCGGGGCGGCAGCTTGGAGGGGGCCCGGCCGGCGAGCTTTTTCGTCTTCTTGTCCAGCTTGATGTGCGCCCACGCCTTGGCGTCATACAGATCGGGGCGGCGGAGTATGATGTTCAACTCCTGTAACGCGGTGCGCCGAAGCGTGCTTGTTTCCGCCATGGCCTTTCCGCCCAGCATAGCGCCGCTGACGGCGGGATCCATGCGTTCGATGATGCGGTTGGCCGGGGTGTTCTGGTTGCTCTCCGCCCCTTCACGCAGTCCGGCGATGAGCCCGTCCCAATCCACAACATCGTCCTCCCGAAGGAAGGCGGGATCATAAGTGGGCGGCTCATCCGCCTCGACGGAGGAGGCGATCTCCTCCCCGAAGTCCATGCGAAACTTTTCGCCGAGGTAGGTCTTGCGCGCCAGCGGATTCTCCGCGATCTCACGGGGCGTGCCCGCCGCGGCGATGCGCCCCTCGCTGATGATGTAGGCGCGGTCCGTAATCTCGAGGGTTTCGCGGACATTGTGGTCGGTGATCAGCACGCCGATGTCCTTGCGCTTGAGCGTGGCCACGGTGTCTTGGAGGTCCGCAACGGCGATGGGGTCGATCCCCGCGAAGGGTTCGTCGAGCAAAAATACCTTGGGTTCCGTGGCGAGGGCGCGGCAGATCTCCGTGCGCCTGCGCTCCCCGCCGGACAGGGTGTAGGCGGGGTTGTCGGCGACGTGGCTGACGCCGAGTTCGTCCAGTAGCCGGTCGGTCCGGGCGCGCCTTTCTTGGGCAGTCAAGGGCAAGAATTCCAGCACGGCCATGAGGTTTTGCCGCACCGTGAGTTTACGGAACACGGAGGGCTCCTGCGGCAGATACGCCATGCCCGCGCGAGCCCGCTTGTACATGGGTAGCCTCGTGACGTCGGCGCCATTGAACCAGACCTGGCCCGAGGTGGGGCGCAGCAGGCCCACGGCCATGTTGAACGTCGTCGTCTTGCCTGCGCCATTGGGTCCCAACAACCCCGCGATCTCGCCGGGTTTCAAGCCGATGCTTACGTCTTGCACCACGACGCGGCCCTTGAAATCCTTGACCAGCTCGCGCGTTTGCAAGAGCGCCGTGTTGTCCGCCGCCATCTTATTCCACCGACGCGAAGTGTTGGGGATAGGCCGCCCGCAAGAGGATGCGGTTGAGGCGCACCACCTCGCTGGTTTCCAGTTCGCCGCGATCTTGGGCCAGCAGCTCCTGACCTGCATTGGGTATCGTGATACCGGCCCAAGCCTCTTCCGAATACAGCTCCCGTTGCCTGAGCAATCCGTTGAGCTGTTCCAACATTCCGCTGATATGAGCGTCGGTGAGGGCGTCGGGATCGAGTTGCATCAACAGCTCCCGGCTTTCGCCGTTGAGTTGCGTCATCATTCGCCGCGCGGGGGAAGGCTCTTCCGCCGCGCCTTCGTCTTGCAAGCGCCGAATGAGGTCCGCCCAATCCCGGACATCGGCCTCGGTAAGCAAAGGACCTTCGTCCCGGACTTCCGCCCGCCGGGCGCCGAAGGCCACATTTTGAGCGCGCGGTTGTTCGACATGGAACTTGTTCGTCTCAAGGTCCAAGGTCATTTGGGAACCTTGCATGGCGCCATACTCGGACTCCATTTCAGGGTTGCCCGTGAAGACGATCTCGCCGCGCGCCAAGTCCATGACGCCTTCGCTGGCGCGCACATTGCCGAATTCGTGCTCGATCCGCACGGAGCCGATCAAGTGGACGCGTTGGGGTTCGCCTCCGGCGTCTCCATCGCCGTAATCGAACCGCACCTCGTCGGCCCGGACCCGCATTGGGGGGCGATCCTCCTCGCTTGAGGCCAGACGCAAATCCACGTTGCCCACGAGACGCTCAATAGCCCCATCCAACGTCCCCTCGAACCGATCGGCCTCGAATTCCTCGATGAGGTCGTATCCGCCTCCCGCTTGGCCAAGCGCAGGCAGGGGCGCGAGCAACAAGGCGCCAAGCAGATAGTAGAAAAGATATCTCATGGCTGTTCAAAACTCCCGAGGCGCAGGGAACCCCGCACCTTGTTGAGATAAAGGCGATTGTCGGCGGGATGAAGTTCCATGCTTTCGGCTTGGACCTTGCCGTACTCCACAACGACCTCCAAAGGCTTATTGGAGCGGGCGATTCCTTCCTCGTTGAGCCACTCCAGCTCTTCCAGCTCTAAACGCAGGCCGCGCGCGGTGACGGCGACGGAATCGCGCAGCACCGCCCGGCCCGTTTGTTGATTCAACTCGCCCGCGCCTGCCTGCATCTCAATGGTATCGCCGTCGGGCTCCCGGATAGTGGCCGTGGCTTCGTTGAACCCCCATTGGCCCGCGCCGCGGCCGGAGAACGCGGGGGAGGTAATGGTGAAGACAGGATGCCTCGAGCCTTCGGGGCCCGCCTCCTCGTCAAAGAGCCGTAACGTCATGTCGCCCGTCATGGCGCGTTCCTCATCTGGAGGCAGCGCGTCCTGGCCTTCCACCGTTTCTTCCGGTTGGGAGACCTCCGGCGATTCCGGGGAAGAGCAGCCAGCCGCGAGCAGGGCAAGCGCTACGGATGCCGCCGCGGCGCTTCTAATGGCGGCAAATGACCACGAAACGAAGGGGGCGCGCCGCCAAATAAGCCGGTAGTAGACTCGCTTATGAAAAGCAATAAAAACCATGGTTTTCGTGTCTGAGCTGTTCAGGGACGATTCGTTTTTGTCCGGGCCGGCATGATCATGCGCTGTGCTTGGCCGGCGCGTTGCGTTCGTAAATGTTTTTGAGTCCCTTCAAGGTCAGCAGGCCGTCCACGTGATCGATCCGTTGCGTGATATCCGCGATGAGGCTCGCATAGCCGCCCGCCGCCACCACGGTGGGCGTGATCCCCATCTCGTCCGCCATGCGTCGTAGGAGACCGTCGACGAGTTCGGCGTAGCCGTAGGTGAGCCCCGCCTGGATGTGGCTTATCGTATCCTTGCCAATGACCGACGCTGGCTTGGCGATATCTACTCGAGACAGCTTCGCGCATCGCTCGAAGAGGGCGTCGGCGGCGATCTGGGGGCCCGGCGCGATGCAGCCGCCTTGATACTCGCCTTGTGCCGACACGACGTCGAAGGTCGTGGCCGTGCCGAAGTCCACAATGATAAGCGGGCCCTCATACTGAGTACGGGCGCCCACGGCGTTGACGATGCGATCGGCGCCGAGTTCCTTGGGGTTATCGATCTGGAGGACCAGGCCGGTCTTCACGCCGGGCCCCACCACCACAGGCTCAATGCCGAACGCATCCCGGCTAAGCGCCAGCAGGGCGGCATCGATGGGCGGCGCCACGCTCGATACGCAACAGCCTCTGATCTCGGAGGGGGGCGCGCCTTCTTGCTGGAGGAGCGCCCGTAGCAGAATGCCGAGTTCGTCCTTGGTCCGGTAGTGGTTGGTGAACAACCGCCAATGGGCTCGCAGTTCTCCGTTCTCGTAGAGGCCGATTACCGTATGGGTGTTGCCCGCGTCGATTACAAGGAGCATTCGCCGATTTCCCCCAAAGGTTGAATCTCCCGGGATTCGCTCACCATCAGCCGTTCGCTTCCCTGTGGTGTCGCAAGGACCAATGCGCCAATGCCATCTATCGCCTGTACCGTGGCCACGGTGTCCCGGTACCGCACGCGGCGTCCCACGATGTCGCAGGCATCGGCCCATTCCTCGCGAATGGCGGCATACCCGCCGTTGCGCAGGGCCGTGACGCGGCGGTCGAGCTGCTCCAACAAGTCCGCGAGCACACTCCCCCGATCACAGGACCGGCCCGTGACCCTTTCAACCGATGTGGCGCTGCCGCGAAGCTCTGGCGGGAAGTCCGCGTCTTGGTGCGTTACGTTGATGCCCATGCCCACCGCCGACACCTCGCCCCGGTGTTCCACGAGCACCCCCGCGACCTTGCGGTCCCCGGCGAGGATATCGTTGGGCCACTTCATCCGCGTGGGCAGCAGCGGCGCCAAGGCGTCGCGTACGGCCAGCGCTCCGGCGAAGGGGAGGCCCGCGCTCGGTCCCTCGAAGGCCACGCTTACCCACACGCCCCGGCCAGCCGCACTGTGCCATGCCCGGCCCAGACGGCCGCGGCCCTCGGTCTGCGCCTCGGCAAGGACGATGGTTCCGTCGCCTCCCACGCGCAGGGCCGTGGTGTTCGTCGAATCCACCGAGGCGTAAACAAGCACTTTCCGGCCTACGATTCGGGTTTTCGCGGGGGGCAACGTTCCCGCCGCCCATTGAGGATACTCACTCATCGTGAATCAAAAGCGATAGATCAACCGCTGGCGCCGAATGGGTGAGCGCGCCCACCGATATAAGGTCCACGCCAGTCTCCGCCACGGCCCGGACCCGATCCAGCGTGATGTTGCCGCTGGCCTCCACCAAAAGACCGGCGGCATGGGCCGTGTTCGAGGCTTCCCGCAATGTTTCTAGGTCCATATTGTCCAGCAGAACGGCTTCCGCGCCAGACTCCAGCGCGGTTTCGAGTTCGGTGAGCGTGGTTACTTCCACTTCCACCCGGGCTAGATGCGGGGCGGCGGCGCGGGCGCGGCGGACGGCCTCGGCCAATCCACCCGCGGCGGTGATATGGTTTTCCTTGATTAGGATTCCATCGTACAATGCAAAGCGGTGATTCGTTCCTCCCCCATGCGCGACGGCGGCTTTTTCCAGGCTGCGCAAGAGGGGCGTGGTTTTCCGGGTATCGCAGATGCGCGCGCCCGTGTCCCCTACGGCCTCCGCGAAACGCGCCGTCAACGTGGCGACGCCCGATAACCGCTGGATGAAATTGAGCGCGACGCGTTCGCCCGACAAGACCGCCGCGGTGTGGCCCTTGAAAGACGCCACCACATCGCCCTCGGCAAACGCGCTTCCATCGGCCTGCGCCCGCCAAGCCCCCGCAATGGCCCCAAGATACTCAAACACACTTCGGAAGACCTCGATGCCGCTGAGCACCCCGGCTTGTTTCGCCCGCAACGTGACCGCGCATCGGGCGTCCGGCGGAACGGTGGCTTCGGTGGTCCAATCACAGGGGCCAATATCTTCTTGGAGGGCTTGGCTAATGAGTGGTTGTATCGCCCAATGCAGATGCATGTGAAGCTCCTTGAGAGGATTTGGATACTCATATTAACACGAAGCCCCGCGCCCGCGCGAATCGCCCCCAATCGCCGGATAGGTCAGCCCAAGATATATTGATGTCCTTGTTACTCGCGCCTGAAAAGGAAATTCATCCTCCGGCGTCTCGCCGGCATTTATGAGCCGCCTGGAAGGCGGCGATACGGTTCTTGCGAATCCTTATCCGGCGATTGGGGATCGCGCGAAGGCGGGATCGGTTTGCAATGGCGGGCTAAACCGCGGTGGAGGGTCGGAGCATGGATGTTATCATGGATTTGCCGTCTATGATACAATAAGGCTTCCATAGAGCGCGGACGAAGGGGGGACAGTTCTTCGCCCGGGCTTCGTACGGTCAAATAACGGCGTATCGAGTGGGGTAGCTGCACGTATCGCGCCCTATTCCGCTGTCTCTTACCGGGGTCCAACCAGTATTTCTAAACCACAGCACTATGCGTAAGGAGAAAGAATATCATGACGAAAATCACCGGAATTAAAGCCCTTGAGATCCTTGACTCTCGAGGCAATCCCACCGTGGAGGTGGAAGTCCAGCTTTCCAGTGGGTTCACTGGCCGGGCGGCGGTTCCGTCGGGCGCGTCCACTGGCGAGAATGAGGCCGTGGAACTGCGGGACGGCGACAAGAAGCGCTATCTCGGCAAGGGCGTGACGCAGGCCGTCGAGAACGTGAACGACACCATTGCCCAGGAGCTGCTGGGGATGGACGCCGTGGACCAGCGGGAAGTCGACCAGACCCTCATCGCGCTTGACGGCACGAAGAATAAGAGCAAACTTGGCGCGAACGCCATCTTGGGCGTGTCGCTGGCGGCGGCGAAGGCCGTGGCCACGACGCTGGAGTTGCCGCTTTACAAGTATCTTGGCGGCGTGAACGCGCACATGTTGCCCGTGCCCATGATGAACATCCTCAACGGCGGCGAACATGCCGATAACAACGTGGATGTGCAAGAGTTCATGGTCATGCCGGTGGGAGCGAAGACCTTCCGCGAGGCCCTGCGGATGGGCGCGGAAATCTTCCACTCGCTCAAGAGCGTGCTCAAGGGCAAGGGCATGAATACCGCCGTTGGGGATGAGGGCGGATTCGCGCCTAACCTGGGCTCGAATGTGGAGGCCATTGAGGTCATCCTGGAAGCCATCAAGAACGCGGGCTACGAAGCGGGCAAGGAGATCATGCTGGCCTTGGATCCGGCGTCGAGCGAATTTTACAAGGATGGCAAATATATCCTTGGGGCCGAGAAGAATCCGGAGCATTCGGCGGAGCAATTGGCGGAGTTCTGGAAAGAATGGTGTGAAAAGTACCCCATCATTTCCATCGAAGACGGTATGGCCGAAAACGACTGGGAAGGGTGGCGGATTCTCACCGAAAAGGTGGGCTCGAAGCTTCAGTTAGTGGGCGACGACCTGTTCGTGACGAACACGGAGTTCCTGGCCCAGGGCATCGAGCGGGGCATCGGCAACTCGATTCTCGTCAAGGTAAACCAGATCGGCACGTTGACGGAGACGCTCGACGCCGTGCAAATGGCGCAGCGGGCCGGCTATACGGCCGTCATCTCCCACCGAAGCGGTGAAACCGAGGATGCGACTATCGCCGACCTCGACGTGGCTACGAACGCGGGCCAGATCAAGACAGGCTCGGCCTCCCGCAGCGACCGGATCGCGAAGTACAACCAACTGCTGCGTATCGAGGAAGAACTGGGCTCCATGGCGGTGTTCCCCAGTTGGAAGGCGTTCTACAACCTCAAGTAGCAGGCGCGGATTGACGTGGAAGCGTTCACGCGCGCTTGTGCAGTGAAAATGTAGTATAATTAGGGGAAGGGCTGGGCGCCGTTCCTGGGCTAGGGTCCAGGCGGCGCCCATTCCCCTCAAACGCGGACCGACGGCGCACTCGGGAGAAGACGGCATGGGTAGATGTCCTGGAATGGGGTACTGGCTAGCGCTGACTGCCGCGATTGGATTAACCGCTCTGTATGTCTGGCATAACGATCTGCCAGGCCGCTATAAGGAATACCAGCGAAGCGAGCAGGAAGTGCGCGAATTACGGAATGAATGGCGGGCGCACCAGGAACGGCGCGATGCCCTTAAGGAGCGGATCAGGGGTCTGGAACACGATCCCGTGGAGTTGGAGGCGGCGATCCGGCGCAGCCGGCGGATGGTTCGGGAAGGCGAGACCGTCTACCGCGTGGAGTTGCCCGGCGAGTCCGAGGAGGAGTAACGCTTCCAGCTGAGATGGGTTCATACCTGTTGTGATGGTAGTCAAGTTGGGTTGGTTCCTCTCCACCAGGCGAGGGTTTGGCGGGGCTTCCGCTTAAGTCCCCCAGTGGGCGTGGAGAGGCCTAACTATGGAGTACGGACGCAGCTGACACACGAGATACAACTAAACAGCCACGAGGAAGCCATCAAACTGCTGGGCCGCAACGGCGAGTTGCGTAAACGAATCCAGCAGGATACAGCGGTCCGGATCGTGGATCGCGGGGCCAAGATATTGGTGATCGGGGAGGAAAAGGAAACCGCCATCGTCGGGCAAATGCTGGACGAGCTTTTGTCGGCGGTTCGTAAGGGCCACACGCCGGATGTCTCCGACCTGACCTATGCGTTGAACGAAGCCCGTGAAGATAGCGCGGAGGACTTGGGCTCCGTGCTTTCCGAAGCGCCGCGGGCGTTACGGAAAGACATGCAGATTAAACCGCGCACCCGTGGCCAAAAGGAGTATCTGGACGCCCTGAAGCGTAGCGACGTGACCATTTCCACCGGCCCCGCCGGCACGGGTAAGACGTACCTCGCCGTTGCGGCGGCGGTGTCGGCCCTGTTGAATAAGCGGGTGAACCGGTTGATTCTTACGCGGCCTGCAGTGGAAGCGGGGGAAAACTTGGGATTCTTGCCCGGCGATCTGCAAGAAAAGGTCAATCCGTACCTGCGGCCGCTGTATGACGCCTTGTATTCGATGCTGGACGTGGAGCGGGTCCGGCGGCTGGTGGAGCGCGAGATGATCGAGATAGCGCCGCTCGCCTTCATGCGGGGACGCACGTTGGCGCATTCGTTTGCCATTCTGGACGAGGCTCAGAACACGACTACTGAACAGATGAAGATGTTTCTCACGCGTTTGGGTGAAGGATCGACCGCCGTTGTCACGGGCGATATTACACAGATTGACTTGCCGCCGGCCAAGGTGTCCGGGCTGATCGAGGCCCGCCGTGTGCTGCGGGACACGGTGGGGGTGGCGATTGTCGACCTGGATCGGAGCGACGTGGTGCGGCACCCGCTTGTACAGAACATCGTGGACGCCTACGAAGCCGATGCGGCGGCGCGTCAAGCGGAAGCCCCAAAGGGGTGGGGCCGCGGCGGCGTTTCGTCCCCGGATACCCCCGAATGACATCTGTTCGTTTCGCGGAACTAGGCCTTTCGCGCGCCCGTTCCCTGCTTAGACGGATGGGGGACGGTCTTCGCCACTTCAGCCGCCAGGGCGTCTGGATGGAACGGATCGCCCTCTTGGCCGCCTTTGGGACGCTGGTGGCCGTGCTAACGGACTATCCCAGCGGCGATGACGAGGCTGCGGCGCGTCAAGCCATCAAGACGGAAGAGATAGCCACTCGGGAATGGCAGGCTGCGTTTGCTTTTGAGACCGTGGACCTTCAAGCCACCCGGGAAGCGCGGGAGGAAGCCGCGGATCGCGTTGCCCCCGTGTACATTGTGGATGAGGAGCGCGTTGAAAACCGCCTGCGCAGCCTGCGCGAGCGGATTGCCGCGCTGCGGGACGAGCGGTCCGCCCTTGAGGAAGCCATCCGGGAGGCGCTGCTGGCATCCACGAGCGCCCAGTCCGCCGAGGAGATAACGCGGCGGACGGTTCGTGATTTCGCCGACGAGTTAAGCGAGCGGCATTCCCTTTTTCAGGACTTGGAAGTCCCCACCTTACTCATTCCATGGTTAATGCCGCGCATGGACACCGTGCCCGACCGCCTATTCGCGGATAATGATCTCGAGGGGTCCCAAGAGACCGTGCGGCTGGATGAGCCGGAGCCGGGCGCGATGGAATTCGCGCACCTCTCCGAACTGGCCGCCGTTGCGCGCGAGGGGCTCGAGCACGTCCTGACCCAAGGAGTTTTGACTGCCGGCGCGCGCCACAATTTGGCCGAAACAAGCGAAACGCCGGCGCGCCTCCATATTGTGCGGGGAGAACGAAGCCCTGGTCTTCCGCGCAGCGAACAGAAGCCTTTGAGCGCGGTCCCCAATGCGAGCGATGCGGCCGCTTTGTTGAGGGAATGGCTGGAAGACGAGGTGGGAGACCGCTGGGAGATTGACGAGGACGGCGGGGAGGCCGGGATTGACGCCGCTCGCTTGGCCGCCGCCGCGGCCGCCGTGGCGCGGCTTGACCTGCGAGACACGCTGGCGCATGACCCCGTCACGACAGCCAACCACAGGGAAACGGCGCGCAACGCCGTGGATCCCGTCATGAAGCCCATCCGCCGGCTGGAAATCATGCAAGAGGAAGGACGTCCCTGGACCGAGCAGTCCCGTTCCGATGTGCGCGCCTACCTTGAGCGTAAACACGCAAACATGGAGTCCGACGCCGCAACGCTGGCGCCCTTGGCCGGGCATATGATATTTGCTGGGCTCGTCTTGGTTGCCATTTATTGTACGCTTCCCCTTGTGACGCACAGAAGGGATGATCCCCGGACCTTCCTCTATCTCGCATTGATGATCTTGTGCGGCACACTAATCGCGGGATGGGGGATTGGGTTCTTGGCGCCATCGGGCTTCATGGTTCCCGTCATGGCTGGCGCCGTGCTTCTGGCCATCCTTACCAATACGCGGCTGGCGGCAATCACGAGCTTGGTTACGGTGGTGATGCTTTCCATCCAGTATAACTATGATTGGCGGCTGCTGGTGGTCATGGGGGCGATGGCCTTGACGGGTGTTCTCTCGGTCCACAAGGTCCGCCGCCGCGGCGACATGGCCGCCGCCGGCGTCAAGGCGACGGCCGCCGGTCTAGGTGTGATGCTGGCGGTGGTTCTGGCCACGGAGCCGCCGTTCATGGCAATGGCCCCGCAAACCCTGGCGCTCATAGGGTTGAATGGGTTCGCATGCATGCTCATCATTCCCGGCTTGCTGCCGCCTCTGGAGCGCCTGTTCGGGGTTACGACCGACATTCAACTGCTTGAGTACTCCGACCTGAATAATGAGCTTCTCAGCCGGTTGGCCATGGAAGCCCCCGCCACCTATTCCCACAGCCTTATGCTGGGGCAACTCGCCGAGGCTGCGGCGAGCGCGGTGGGCGCGAACGGCTTGCTGGTCAGGGTAGCGGCTTATTATCATGATATCGGCAAGATGCCGCGGCCCGAGTATTTTGCCGAGAACCAGACCGACGCTAACATCCACGACTCGCTGTCTCCGCGGCTAAGCGCCCAAACAATCGCCGCGCATGTGACCGATGGGGCGGCTCTCGCGGAGCAGCATCGGTTGCCGCGCCCCCTTGTGGACGCCATCCGCGAGCACCATGGCGCGACCCTGATTGGATGCTTTTACCAACGCGCTTTGGCTCATTCTGACCTTGAGGAAGTCTCGGAAGAAGACTACCGGTACCCCGGTCCAAAACCTCAAAGCCGGGAAACAGCGATTCTTATGATTTGCGATGGAGTCGAGTCGGGCGTACGAAGCATCAAACACCCTAACGAACAAAGTATTCGCGAGTTTGTCAACAAACTTGTGGACGCGCGTGCGGCGGATGGCCAGTTTGACGAATGCGACCTGACGCTCCGCGATTTGGATACCATCAAGAAGGTGGTGAGCAAACGCATCCTAACCCATTATCATCACCGCGCCGAATACCCTGAACCGGCCGCCCAAGCCGAACAGCCGCCCAATGTCATTGCGATGAGCGGAGGGACGGAGTCATGAGCGTAGAGCTGTTGGTGTTGAATGAGTCCAGCGTCAAGCGGTTGTGCCGGCAAGACAAGTTGCAAAAGCTGGCGGAACAGGTGTACAAGGGAGAAGGGTATGCAAGCGAGGCCGAGGTGAGCCTGCTGTTTTGCGATGATGTGCGCATCCAAGCGTTGAACAGTCAGTATCGCGGCGTGGACGCTCCGACCGATGTCCTTGCTTTTCCTCAAGAGGAGCACCCCGGGGAGGAGGCGCTGGTGTTGGGGGATATCGTGATATCGCTTGAGACGGTGGCGGAACGGAGCGGGGGTGATCGGGACGCCATGCGCCGGGAAGTGGATTTGCTATTGTGTCATGGTTTGCTGCACCTTCTCGGGTATGATCACCAGACCGAGGCTGAACGGCGAGAGATGGCCCAACGTCAGGCCCACTACCTTGCCCGCCCGCTCGAATCGGCATGGATAGGCGCCTCGCCGCACAGCGGTGGAGCCGGGGATGAAACAGGAGAAGGAGACGTCTGCCACTTTGGATGAGGATACAGAGCCCCTGAGTCCTCCTCCGCTTCAAAAGCGGCCGGTAGGCGGGCTAGCGGTTGCGTGGCCCGTTATCGGAGCCTTGCTGGCGGGGCTGCTCATTGGCCTTCATGGGATGGCGGATCCGGAACCTGCCGCGGAGTCGGAAGCCGTCGAGTTAAGCGAGCCGCGGGAAGCCGAAACGTGGGGGGGAGCCCTAAGCACCGCGCCTCCCCAGGCGCGTGAGCCATGGACCCGGTACATGCCGGTTTCCATGTTGTTCGCCATTGCGGGGCTGCTGGGCCTCTCGGCGTTCTTCTCGGGGTCCGAGACGGCGTTTTTCAGCATACATAAGATCCGCTTACGCGCCATGGCCGGGGACGCACGCTACACGGCCCGGCTCGTTGCGCGCATGCTTGAGCAGCCCGGCCACCTCTTGACCACCATTCTGGTCGGAAACATCCTCAGTAATGTGCTCATTGGCGTTCTGCTTGGGACGCGCATTGAACAGGTGTTCCGGCATTCCGTCGGCCTCTCGCCGGTGCTGGCCTATCCCATCGCGGTGGCCGTGGCGGCGATAGCCATCGTGTTCTTTGGGGAGATCCTTCCCAAAGTCGTCGCCGTGACCATGAGCGAAACCTTCGCGCGAACAACCGCCGTCCCCTTGGCGGGCGCGGCCCGCGTGCTTGCCCCTCTGCGCGCGGGGGTCATGCGGCTCACCGACCTCATTTTTCGCGCCGTTGGCTTCCACGAAAGCCACGCGGCTCCCTTTATTACCGATGACGAACTCAAATCCGTGATCTCCGAGACCGATGTGGCGGGGGTAATTGAAGAAGAGGAGCGCGAGATGATACGCGGGATCCTCGAATTCAGCAACGTGACCCTGCGCGAGATTCTCGTGCCGCGGCTCGACATTATCGCCATACCTCGGGAAGCCTCCGTGGCGGAGGCCCTCGCCACGATCCGCAAACATGAGTTCAGCCGCTTGCCAGTCTACCAAGACGATCTCGATCACATCACCGGCGTCTTGATGATGAAGGACTTGCTGCCTCCCTTCGCCAAGGGCAAGGAAGACACGCCCGTGGCCCAATTGGCCCGGCCGCCACATTTTGTGCCCGAAGTTATGAAAGTACAGCAGTTCGTGAAAGAAGCGCAGCGCCGGCGGACCCATCTCGCGATCGTGGTTGACGAATTCGGCGGCACCGCCGGGATTGTCACGCTCGAGGACGCTATTGAGGAGGTCGTGGGCGATATCCTGGATGAGAACGAACAGGAGGAAGACGGTCCCGAACACCTCGGAGAAGGCGTGTATCGCGTCGAGGGCGGCATGGACCTTGAGGATCTCAGCGAACTGATCGGCCGCACGCTGGAGGACGAGGAGCACGAGACTGTGGCTGGTTTGCTCATGAACCATACCGACAAGGTGCTGGAGACGGGTGATCAGGTCGAGCTTTCCGGCATTCTGTTCACGGTGGAGAGTTGCGACAACAAGCGCGTGGGTCATGTCCGCCTTCAAATCCTGCCGGAGGCGAAGGAAGATGAGGAGGAGGAGAAGTCATGATCGCGGTCACACTTGGCCTCGTCGCGCTTTTCTTGTTCACCGTGGTTCTACAAGGTTTGTTCGCGGGGTATGAGATCGGTTTCGTTGCCTCGAATCCCATTCGCGTGCGCTACGTGGCCGAGGAAGAGCATAACAGCCGGGCCAAGCGCCTCTTTGCCCACCTCCAGCAGCCCGACCATATGCTCACGCTTTTGCTCATAGGCAACAACCTGACGCTGGTGATCGGCACCGTGGCGATTACGCGCGCCTTTGGCGACCTCCCTTACGCCGAGGTGGCCGCCACCCTTGTCGCCACGCCGCTGTTTCTGCTCTTCTCCGAGATTATTCCCAAGAGCATCTTCCGCGTTCACCCCACGCAGCTCTCCATGACTTTCTTGCCGGTGGTGCAGTTCTTCTATGTGGGGCTTCTACCCCTGACCCGCCCGATCGCGCTGTTTACGCGCAGCCTGCTGCGGCTCGCCGGTCACGAGCGCGAGCACCTCAGTCCCTTTATGTCCACCCTTGAAGATGTGCGAATCCTGGTGGACGAAAGCGCGGCTCATGGGGCCCTCGAACAAGAAGAACAGCGCATGATCCATAGCATCATCGACTTGAACGCGACCCAGGCGAAAGCGATCATGACGCCGCGCATCGACATCCAGGCCCTGCCCGACACGGCCACGCGCGATGAACTCGTGGATCTCTTTGAACGCTCCGGGAAGACCCGCATACCCGTTTATCACGAAACGATCGACACCGTGGTAGGCATTATCAACGTTTACGATGTCATGTTTGACGAAGATATCGACAACCCCGATATCACGCGCTTTTTGCGCGAGGCCGTGCATGTGCCCGACACCATGCCCGTGGACGACCTCCTTAC
>JAWOFY010000139.1:0-6606 GCA_046497285.1 Candidatus Hydrogenedentota bacterium | reverse complement strand
GAGCCGCCGAGCGTTTTGGGCTGGAGCCCCGATTGGAGGGTGTGCCGTAGGTTTGAGGCGAGCCGGAGCTTGAAGTCCCGCGGGTGGATCGCCACGCGGACCGGGCGTCTGAGCACTATGCACAGGGCGAGGTTCACGCCATTCAATGCGCGCAAGGCCATCCCACGGGTCCTGGTATCCGCCTCGTAGCCCACGAGCGGCAACCGCCAGCACCCGGCGCTCCGCGCGTCATACAGCCCCGTCAACGTCTCATACCACCGGTACGGGAGGTTGCGGAGGGCTTGATGCGATATTGGCCCCAAGGCCCAGGCGGGCGGCACGTAAAGCGTAGGGGGTTGGAAGCCGTTGGCCTCGAACCACTGGTAGCTCTGCTCGATCAGCGCAGCAATAGCGGGCTCGGTAAGTTCCAGGTGTTCCGCGGCGCGGCGTGAGATTACGGCCGAGTAGAGCCGGTGCCTCCACCCCGTCACGTTTTCGGCCTTGTGGGTCCAGCCGTGTCCTGCCAGCACATACCCTTTCGCCGCCAACCGATGCAGTTCCGCGATGTCCGCCTCGGCCCATTGCCGGCCGGAGGTCACCAGCAACGTCACGGACCCGAGGTTGTACTCCTCCAATTCCTCGACAATCTCCCGCACATAGCCAAGCGTGGAGGGCATGACGTCGTGGATTGAGATATATGCGGGCAATCCGCCCATGCTCATTCGGCCGCCTCGTTTCGCGGATGTGAACGCAGCGAGACTCCCGAAGCACGCGTGACCTCCTCGAAGATATCCAACCATTGGTCAATCGTGCTGGCGTGAAAGCGCTCGGCGCGTTGCCGGGCCAATTTCGCCTTCTGGGCACGTTCGGCCCACGTCCATTGCGATATGCGGGTCAGCGCAGCACTCAAGCTCTCCCCGTCGCCCATGACCTCGACGCCGTCCGCCAGGCGGGGCCAATCGCGTATGCCGCAGTTCGGAGACACCAGGACCATGCGCTGGCGGCACATGGCCTCGATGGCCACGGTGCCAAAGGACTCGACGCGTGAGGGCACGACAAGGATCTCGCACTCATCCAGCGTGTCGAGCAGGGTAGCCCGGTCAAGCCAGCCCCGGTAATCCAGATTCGGCAAGGCTGCCGCAGCCTCCTGGACTGTGCCGCAAAGGGGGCCGTCGCCTGCAATCACGAAGTTCGTCTCGGGCATATCTTGGGCCGCCTTGATGACCGCCTCGAGGTTCTTCTCGGGCGCGAGCCGCCCCACGAAGAGGACAGTAGCCAACGGCCCACGGGGGTACGGCGCTGGGGCTTGGAGCAACCGGCGCTCGAGGGGCGTGCCTACGAGGCGCACGTTGCGGGCTCCCAGCTCGACGGCGGACTCGCACATGGGACCGCTATTCGTGACCACCACGTGCGCGAGCCGGAAAAAAAGCCGGTCCAGCATGCGCAGATACCATGCCGCCACTTTGCCAAAAATGTTGGCCCAGTACACGCCCGCGAGCTTGTCAAACTGCGTGTGATACCCCACGCAGCAGCGCACTCTAAAGGCCTTTGCGAGGATCAGGCCGAGAATCCCGTAAGGCCCGGGTGCAGCGAGAACCACGACATTCGGCCGAACGTTGCGCATGGTGCGAATCGCTTTGAGGATACCGGGCAGGCACAGCTTCTGAGTCGGATCGCCCGGCAGCGGGATCGAGAGCCCTTGCCGTTTCCCTTCTTCTGTCAGCCCCGGACACACCAGCTCTGCTGCGCCCACGCGCTCACGAATATGCCCGAGCAGGTCGCAATAGTAGGCCCCGACCCCGTTCCGATGCTTGAATGCATCCGAAAACACGACGAGCCGGACGCCGGCGGGGCGCGATCCAGACTCAGAGGGCGTCGGGCGATCGCGCGATTCCAGCTCCTGGAGGGGTTCGGTCGCGAGGGTCCTGCCCATTGGCATATAGTTCCGAAAACTCATGTTTGATGCCCTCCTTGTCAAGGCCACAGCCTTCCATGGAATAGGTGTGTTTACTTCGGAACGCCCGGGATTGCTCCGCTTCTTCGTTCAGGCGTGTGGCGAACTCGGCGCTCATGTCGAAGCCAAACGCTTGATATAGGGCTCCCACTTCCCGTTCCAAATGGGTCTTCAAATCGGCTGTGTCCACCAAGTAGGCGCGATTTCGGGGAAGTACTTGCAGCGTATCGCGCTGGCAAGCGTAATAATGGCGCATCAAATCGACCCAACGGTCCCGAAACGCCATGGTCTGAGTGTCATTACCGAAAAACCGCCATCCTGCCTTCATCGCGCTGATCTGCGACGGCACTGCGGAGCTGGGCTCGCGTGTGCATGCCACGATCCGGCAGTCAGGAAAGGTCTCCAAAAGCGAGCCCAATAGCGGCGTGAAGGAGACGTTCTTGGAGAGGAGCGTGCGATCCGTTCCGTGGGCATACATGTGCCGCTGCAGCATCGCCTTGTAAAACGCCATTAGGCGGCGCCTGCGCGCTGGGGCAATGCGCTCATCGAAGTAGGCTAGGTCGGTGATCTCCCGGTCATGGGGAAACGCCACCACGAGAATGAAACAGCCCAGCACCGGCAGTAGCAGCAGGAAGTCCTCCTCAGGCTCGTCGAGCGCCAGTTTGTGGACCGATTCCAACCCCCTTGTACCGAGGGCTGCGATTCCGTTGACAAGCCGGGACATTGGGCGCCCTAGCGCTCGATCCAACCGCGCAACGCCCCAAATCACCTTGCGTTCGACAATAGCCGGCGCGAGCACAAGCTCCCACAGCGTGAACCACGTGTACCGGTTCTTATCTTGCGCCAGCACGCGATGCAAAAGGGTCGTGCCACTGCGTGGAATGCCAGTGATGAAGAGTGGAGTGCGCACCTCCACCCGGCGAAAGCCGGGATATAGGATTTCATCGAGCCAGAACGCCACCCAATGGAGGCCCTCGAGCATAGCAAAGGCAGGGAGGAACACGGCCATCACCGTGATGCGCCGCAGACTCGGACGAGGCCGGGAGCCCTCTCTGCTAAAGAAGACACGCCACGCCAACCGCGCATACAACACAGCCGTCTCACGAAATAGACCCTTGGGTATGCTCGACTCGCGTGCCATGGTCTTTCCTCGCGCACTCATTGGGGATTGCCCTCAAACCGGGCCGGCAGTACAGTTTGAAGCCAGCCCCGTGGCCCTGTTCGGTGGCGGCTCGCTTCTCGGAATCGGAATCCTGCTGCTCCGGCGTGGCGAACACCCCCCATGCCCGAGCACTAACCCCGACAGCCAAGGCCAATGCGATGAACAACAGCCAGCTTGGAGGTTGATGTAGCAAGAATTGTATCAAGCCGTAGCCGGTGAACACGAACACCAGCATGCCGGGCAATGCGGCGATCACGGTACTGAGGGCAAATGTCCGGAGGCTGGATGGGCGCGTCCTTCTCTACCAAGTCTTGAAAAGCGGTGGAAAGCACACCCAAATTCTTCTCCTTGGAGATGCGTCCCACATACAAAAAACAGAGGCGTTCACGTCCGGTGCCCTACTCCTTCTCCAGAACGCCGTTCTCTTTTTCCCGAACGCCGTTCTCTTTTACCGGCGAAAACCGAATCCCCATCGCATCCCCTCGGATAAACTCGGATCTTCCCGGGATCGATACCGCGGTCCGACAAGTCCTTGGCGGCTGCATGGGAGGGGACATAAATTGGGTCCATTTGTTCGTAAAACCACACCATAAACCGCCACAACGCTTCTTCCATATAAGCGTCTTCAGTGAGCGTCTTTCCGTATTCCGGAACCGCGGTGTGGTAGGTTCCCGAAATGGGGAGTTGCAGTATGCGAGCAATCCCGAGAGCCGCCAAACCTACCGGCCCCGGCGTGGCGGCATGAAGGTGGGTATAGCGCTTTTCGAAGCAATGCCGCAGCATGGTCAAGAACGGCGGCGCGGGCAATTGCAGTTCTTCGTATTCAGGCAATACCAGAGAACCCACTGGTTCAAAGCGCCACACGCCGGGCTGCGGCGCCTTTTCGTCTGCGCCTCCGCAACAGATGATGTCGTAATCTTCACCGAACTCGCGCGCCACAATGAGCTTTTGTTGGAGCGTCATCGCGACGCCATTGACCTCGTCGAACGTGTCGGTGAAATGCGCGATACGCGGTTCGCGGGGGATGGGCTCCACCCCGGCGAGCCGTGCAAAGTGTGCGGCGTTCTCTTCGCTCCAAGTGCGCTGACGCTGGTGAAGCGAGTACGAGATAAGGTACGGCGCCAACATCGTGTATAGCGCGCCTGCTGTGCCAATGGAATGAAACACATCGACGAGGCCGCCTTTGCGTACGCGTTCGAGGATATGGGCGCCGAGTTTTACGAGAACCTTGCTCGAGAGTGCGGTTACAAAATCGAACCAGCACATATCGAGGTCGGCCTCTTGGCTATATCCTTTGCGCACGATTTGCATCAGGGCGGGGTCGTGCAAGATATGGCGCTCCGCCTCGAGCCGCGCGAATTGAACCGCCGAGTGGTTTGAGAAATCCCGTTGTTTTGCAGCGCGGCGGCGTCCATGGAGTATGTGGAGCCAACTAGAGAGTATATGGAGCCAACTCGGTTGTTTTACAGGACCCGCGGGCTGGGTTTGAAGGGTTTGATCCAAGAATTTCAGGAGTACGTCGCGATTGGTGTGTCGTTCCAGGTCGAACTTGGTTTTGTAGAACTGATAGGCCGTGCTGTAGATATTCCGGGCGAAGCGGGCCGGGCTGGCGGGGGTGGTTTCCACCCGGGCGGACCCTTCCTCGACACCTTTCCAAAACGCGTGTAGGTCTTCGGCCCCCGCCACTTCCGTGTATGTGCTCGCTAAATGCAGAAAGCTATGATCATCCGAACCGCCCGTCAAGTTCTTTATGTGCGGGTCGGGAAAACGGGGCTCAATGCCATGTTTCTCGGCCAACCGCTCTATGGCTTCCGGCGTCAGCGTTTGCAACAGCCGCCGGATGTTGGCGTTCATTTCAGGGGCCATGTCGCCGTTTATCTCCCAGTTTTTGAAGAGAAGCGTTAGCTTTTCCACGTGATCCAAGGAGAGGCGATCCTTTACCCAGAAAAGGGGGTGAGCACAAACCCGGGGAAGCGCGTGCTGATCCAGGCAGCTGACGAAATCGTGAATATTTTCCCGCGCCTTGTCCAATTCGCTGTGCTGGGCTTCGGTGTGCCCATAGACCAACACATGTACTTTGCCGCGCTCCTCAGGAAAATACGTTGTATATTCGCACCCCATGAAAACGTTTGGAAGGTGGGCGATCTCCAATACGCCATGGATTACGTTGTGATCCGTTATGGTGACGCGGTCCATCCCTTTCCGCAAAGCGGCGTGATAGAGGTCTTGGGGTTCGGTAAAGCTCTCCGGACAGCCAATCTTCTGCATGATCCAAAGATTGGGATGCTTGGACCATTTGGAGTGGCAGTGAAGATCAATGCGCATTAGACGGTTTTCCCTTTGCTGTGGCCACAAACTTGTACGCCACTTAGGCTACAGGGGAAGCGCGATGTTTTCAAATGGGCTGTATTGGCTTATGAACGTATCCCCTTGTGTTGGCTAGGTTAGGCCGCGTTTCCATGACGCCGTCGGTGAACTTGACGCCCTCGATGACTTTGGGGACGAGCCGGCAGCCGTTTAATCCTCGCCAGTGTCTTTCGGCTTCGGTAGCGAGCTTGAAGACCATGGTCAAGCTCGCCGGGCGCGAGCCGCGGCCCTTGGTTTGCCGGGTCCGGTGACGCACGGTGGCGAAGGTGGACTCAATGGGATGGGTGGTTCGCAAGCGCACTCAGTGCTCAGGCGGAAATCAAAAACAGTAGCCGGAACACGATCACGGTGCTCAAGGCGCGCCGCTCGGGGCGCTCTTCACAGCGCCGGCAACAGGATTGCCGCAAGAATGCCAACGATGGCGATCACCACCAGCAACTCTATGAGGGTAAACCCCATTTTCCCTTATCGTTGTCCCGGTATTTCTTTTATGTTGACTTTTCTGAACCTCTGTGAATTCACTCAAGCCATGGTTTTACCAAGCGTCGCGGCGCACAGTTTCGTCACGCATCTCCCGGACATGCTCCAAGCGTTCGAAATGTTCGTCCAACTGTTGTTGTTGCTCCTCACTGAGGGTAGACTCATCAAAATCTGTGCCGTTTCCACATCCGCCGGCGAGCGCAGCCGTCAGTGCGACCAGAAGCACGGATGTCCAAACGTTACGCATGATAGTAACTCCTTTTCCGTTGGTTCTTTGATAACGCAGAGGGCTCGCGCCCTGCCCTGGACCGGCCGCAAAGGGACCGGTCTGGGCAGGGGCTTCAAGCGCGCATCAACCGAATCCTGCGGCGTGAGACATGACGAGGTGAGCCTGCGTACCCGCCCGGTTGGGGTATTCGTCCTCGTTCAGAATTGTGACCGGATACTTTTCGCCGAAACGTACGAAAGAGACGTGTCCATCCATGTACAGGACATTGCTGCCCCCCGGGATGTGGTTGAAGTTCTGGGTCGAGCTGTGGTGGTCGCCTTGGTAGGGCAAGTGACGCTCGGAGACGGTGCTCCATGCATCAAACATGACCGCCATGCTGCTCTGACTTTGTGCGCCCGCGGCGGGATTGTTGATGTCGGTTATGAAGAACCGCTC
>JAWOFY010000007.1:0-5740 GCA_046497285.1 Candidatus Hydrogenedentota bacterium | reverse complement strand
CGTCCAGGTTGCTTGGGAAGCCGGATTAGGGGGGATCCTCATTGTCACGCTGGGACTGGCGGCGCGCAGCGCCGGCGTATGCCTATGCCTGCTGGGTACAAACCTGAACGCACGCGAGCGCTTGTTCATTGTCGCCGCCTACACGCCAAAGGCCACTGTCCAGGCGGCGATTGGCGCCGCGCCCCTGGCGGCCATGCGGATGGCGGGCATGGAGACCCACGCGGGGGAAGTCATTTTGGCCGTCGCCGTGCTCAGCATTCTTTTCACTGCGCCTTTGGGGGCGTGGGTGCTTGCGCTAGCAGGCCCTTCCCTGCTCGACCCCGCTCCGCCGCACACTCCCCGCGAGGACCTCGAAGCCGTACTTGAAAGCGAGGGCATTGAAGGCGAGGATTAAACGCTCTGTTCTTCGGCTGAGGATGGGGCGTTTGCGCTAACCTGTCAGTGGCGGTATACTCACGGCGTCTTCTGAATGATGGTACTGTCTCTTCAAGCCAATTCCGGCGTGTAATCGCGCCGGTGCACTAATGTTAAGATAGAGGTCTATGACGTCTCCGCTTATTCTTGTAACAAATGACGACGGCATACAGGCTCCAGGGCTTCATATTTTGGCCGAGGCCCTCGACGAATTCGGCGAGGTCTGGGTCTATGCGCCCGATCGCCAACAGAGCGCGGTGGGCCACGGCGTGTCCCTCCACCGGCCCTTGCGGGTCCACCCCTACCACCATGAACGATGGTACATGGTGGATGGGACGCCAACGGACTGCGTGATGTTGGCCATCCGGCACCTGTTGCCCCGGCGGCCCGCGCTGGTGGTGTCGGGGATTAACCCTGGCGCCAATCTAGGCGATGATGTTACGTATAGTGGCACGGTGGCCGGCGCTTTCGAGGGGATGCTTCAGGGCATTCCTTCCCTCGCGATTTCCGATGTCGCCTATGTGCCTAAATACATGAAGACGGCGGGCCAGGTCGCGGAGAAGCTGGTGGAGCTTGTGCTCCGGGAAGGACTGCCGTTAGAAACGCTGCTCAACGTGAATGTCCCGGACCTTCCGTACAAGAAGCTTCGGGGAATCGTGTTCACGCGCATGGGGCGGCGGCATTACGAGGACGAAATCATCCATAGGAAGGATCCCCGCGGAAACTCCTACTACTGGATTGGAGGCTCGGCCCCAGGCAACGTGGCCGAATCGGGCACGGATTTCGCCGCCGTGGAAAACATGCGGGTGTCGATCACGCCCCTGCAACGGGATTTGACCGACCACCATTCGCTCGAAACCGTTCGTGAGGTGACAATCGAACTGTAAGGCATTTGGATGATCCAGCATACAGCACAAACTGAATCGGATTTTGGATGACGTCCTATGAATTCGGATGGATTTGCCCCGCCCGCGGCTGAATCGGCCAACGGCTCGGCACACAAATCGTTGTCGCAGGAGATCGTGGAGATCTTCGCCCAAGATGCGGAAAGCGTCACGTTTGGGGTCTTGCTAAGCCGTATTAGCCACAAGAGTTTTGGCGTCTTGTTGGCTATTCTTGCCTTGCCCTCGGCGTTGCCTCTGCCTGCGCCTGGGTATGCGATGCCGTTCGGATTGGCGCTTCTCGTAGTGGCATATCAAATGATTCGAGAACGGCCGCACCCCTGGTTTCCGCAGCGGGTACTGAACAGGGAAATCCGCACCAACCGAAACAAGCGCCTTGTGAGCGGGATGGTGTGGCTTGTCGGGCTGTTGGAAAAGATATTGAAGCCGAGGGGCCAATGGCTCTATGAAACCCGTTGGTTTCTCAGGCTGAGCGGGGTGGTCGTCTTACTATGCGCCGCCTCCATGTGCACGCCTATCCCCTTGACGAACACCATGCCCTCCTTGGGGATTTTTGTGATCGGCATGGGTATCATTGAGCGGGACGCTCTCGCGGGGATTGGGGGCATCGTTACGGCGGCGGCCGGGATGCTTTTAAGTATTACCATTATCGTACTCGTGCTTATGTTCGGCATGGTGGCCGTGGACTGGGTGCGGGATGTCATCCGCGAAGCGCTGCCGGCGCTAACGGTGAGGATGTACACGTGAAGGCGATGCGAAGCAGCAGCGAACTACTCCAGCGGCGGCGCGGGAAACGTTGGAGATAGGTCTTAACCAATGCGAATTATGATTACAGGCGGGGGCACGGCCGGGCATACATCGCCCGCCGTGGCCATCATTGAAGAGCTTCAGCGGCGGGATCCCCGGCTAATGGTCCAGTGGATTGGGCGCAAAGGGGGCCTGGAAGAGAAGCTGTGCGCCCGTTTGTCTATCCCGTTCCGGTCCGTGCCCGTTGCGCCTTGGCCACGCTCCAAGGGACCCCGCATGGTTTGGGCGGCCTCCCGTGTGGCGCTTGGCTTTGTGCGCTCAATGCTCTACATCCAGCGATTCCAGCCCCAGGCGGTGATAGGCGTGGGCAGCTATGTTTCCATCCCCATGTTGCTCGCCGCCCAACGCCGCGGCGCGCCCACCTTCTTACACGAGCAGAACAAGCGGTTGGGCATGGCCAATCAACTTGCCGCCAAACACGCCACGGCCCTTTTTCTCAGTTACCCCGAAACGGTAGGTAACTATCCGGAAGACCGGGCGATTGTCTCCGGCAACCCGGTCCGCGCGGCCTTTCTCAAACCACCTGCGCAATCAGAAGCCCGCCGCCGCTTTGGCTTGCAGCATGACATCCCCGTCCTTCTCGTCACGGGCGGAAGCCAGGGCGCTCAACGGATCAATGAAGCTGTCCACGGTTTGCTGCCTGAGTTGGGCCGGAACGAGTGCCAGATCCTATGGATGACGGGGACGGCGTTCGCGGCGAAGGCGCGCACGCTGGCGGCTGAATGCCCCGTGCAGGTTCAGGTCTTCCCCTATATCGAGGAAATGGTTCACGCCATGGCCGCTGCCGACCTTATTGTGAGCCGGGCCGGCGCCTCGAGTACCGCGGAAATCGCCGCCATAGGTAAGCCAAGTATCCTGGTCCCTTATCCCCATGCAACGGAGAATCACCAGGAAATCAACGCCCGCGCCTTTGAGGCGGCGGGGGCTGGCGAGGTGATCCTGGACGCGGATCTGAGCGCTGAACGTCTCCTGGAATCCTTGCGCCGTCTCCTTCCGGATCCGCGGAAACTTGAAACCATGGGGCGCGCCGCCCTAACGTTAGCCCATCCCGAGGCGGCCGAAATCATTGCTGACAAAGTTCTGGCAACGGTGTTCAGCGAAACAAACACGGCCGGCGACGGTGGCTGAGCGCATTCAGGTCGCGCATCCCTCTATCCCGGCTTCTTTTATTCTGCAGCCGGCACGTGGCACAATAGAGGGCGTTCCCAATGGAAACCCCGAAGGAACATCCGCGTATCTCCGGGGTGTTTTCCTACTACCATTCCAGTGCCGCAAGGCGTATTCCACTCAACACCGGGGGTGGCCCCGGGCCGCATTTCAGGAGCCATCATGAGCCCGATACATGTCGAATTGCCCGACGGTTCCCGCAAGGAACTCGAGGAAGGAAGCACGGCCGAGGACCTCGTTAACCAGATTGGCAAGCGCTTGGCGAAAGACGCTACGGGCGCGAGAATAAACGGCGAGGTGAAAAGCCTTATGACCCCCCTGCAAGAGGGGGATAAGGTGGAAATACTCACCTTTGATAGTCAGGACGGCCGCGATGTGTTCCGGCACAGCGCCGCCCACCTCATGGCCTCGGCCATCAAGCGCATCCGGCCCGATGCGAAACTGGCCATTGGCCCCGCCATCGAGGACGGCTTTTACTACGATATTGACGCCGATCCGCCTCTTTCCGAGGAAGAATTCTCCCGGATTGAGGAGGAGATGGCCCGTATTGTAAAGGAAGACAGCCGGTTCGAGCGCATTCAGGTTTCGAAGGACGAGGCGCTGAAGTTTTTCGATGACCAGGGCGAAGTCTACAAAGTTGAGATGATCAACGAACTCGAGGACGGGACCATCACGTATTACCGTCACGGCGAATTCGTGGATCTGTGCCGGGGACCTCATTTGCCCAGCACGGGGCGGATCAAGGCGTTCAAGCTCCTCAGTCTTGCCGGGGCCTACTGGCGGGGCGATGAGAAACGGCCCATGCTTCAACGGATATACGGCACGGCTTTCCCGGCGCAAAAGCAACTTGACGAGCACCTCAAGAACCTTGAAGAGGCCGAGAAGCGCGATCACCGCCGGCTGGGCAAACAGCTGGACCTTTTCAGCTTCCACGGCGAAGGGCCCGGATTTCCTTTCTTCCATCCCAAGGGTATGACCATCCTGAACGCGCTCCTCGAGTATTGGCGCGAGGAACACCGGAAGGAGCGGTACGGCGAAATCCGCACGCCGATCATGCTGGATCGCGGCCTCTGGGAGCGGTCTGGCCATTGGGAGCATTATGGGGAGAACATGTACTTCAGCAAGATCGATGACCGGGATTTCGCCATCAAGCCCATGAACTGCCCCGGCGCGATGCTTGTGTATAAGACCGCGCGCAGAAGTTACCGCGATCTGCCCTTACGCCTTGCCGAACTGGGCACGGTGCACCGTCACGAGAAGTCGGGCGTGCTCCACGGGCTTACGCGCGTGCGGATGTTCACCCAAGACGACGCCCACATCTACCTGACGATTGATCAGATTCAAGACGAAGTCGTTAATCTTATCAATTTCGTGGACCGTGTATACACGGCCTTCGGGCTCGAATATCATGTGGAGCTGAGCACCCGGCCCGAGAAGTACATCGGCAGCGAGGAGGCTTGGGAAACCGCGACCGACAGCCTGCGCCAAGCGTTGGAGCGCAAAGGCCTGGACTACAAGGTGAACGAGGGCGACGGCGCCTTCTACGGCCCCAAGATTGATTTCCACATCCGTGATTGCCTCAAGCGTTCCTGGCAATGCGCCACCATCCAGCTCGACTTCGCCATGCCCGAGAAGTTCGACCTCGAATACACGGGAGCCGACGGGGAGGCCCATCGCCCTGTCATCATCCATCGCGTGATATACGGGGCCATCGAACGGTTCTTCGGCATCTTGGTCGAGCATTTCGCCGGGGCCTTTCCCGTGTGGCTCGCGCCCGTGCAGGTCATGGTGGTGCCCGTGGGCGAGCAATTCAACGAGTACGCCATTAAGGTGCGCGACGAGCTTTTCGCGGAAGGCGTGCGCGTAGAGGCGGATTTGCGCGACGACACCATGAAATACAAAATCCGTGATGCCCAGACCCACAAGATCCCCTACATGCTCGTGGTGGGCGAACGCGAACAAGCCTCCGGCGGCGTCGCCGTGCGGCACCGCAAACTTGGCGACCTTGGCGCGATGGACCTCGGCATGTTCAAGCAGCGCCTCAACGACGAGATCGCCGCAAAGTCCCTCGATCCCGAACCGGAAATCGCCACGGCCTCCGCCGCCAACTGAACATCATAGCCATACACGCACCGAGGGCGCCGATTCCCGCGTGGAAGCGGCGCCCTTGCCGTTTTGGGCATCATACCTCTTTAATACGCCTCTGAGCAGCAAAGAAGCCCCAAGCCGCGCGGCCCGAGTTGTAGAGTAGAATGCAAGTATGGTATACGAAAACGGTTCAGCGAGTTGCAGAGGTTCCTCGTAGCGGATAAATCTTGCTTAGAATTGCTTGGAAGTGCTTGGAGTACTCGGTATTGTAATCGCTTTTGGCGAAAAGGCTGGCCTTTAATTGGGGGGTAGAGATGGGAAACGAAGGGGGAAGAAAGCCGGGGCCTAATGTCCTGACGTTT
>JAWOFY010000465.1:0-4457 GCA_046497285.1 Candidatus Hydrogenedentota bacterium | reverse complement strand
AGCGGTTCTTCGCGGCTTGGCGTCTTTGCGTGAGATGAAGCCATGGCTCACGCAGAGCCGCTAATGCGCGAAGAGGAACCGCCAAGTTTGCGGGCGCGAACGCCTCTTATAGGCCCCGGCAGCGGATCATCATGCTGGTTTGTTCGGCGAGGTCTACTTCGATGGGGGTGATGGGTTTGCCGTAGTTGTTGCGCAAGAGGCTGATGACAGGCCGATCCAGTTGTTCGGGGTTGACCTCTCGGACGACGCCGCTGTAATTGTGAAGCTGTTCGCTGCGCACAAGGATCTCCGTGCCGACGGGATACACGGGCGTCACTCGCAAGAAGGCCTCCACCACCTCTTTGTTGAAGTGCGGCCCCGCCGCCTTGCGGATGGCCATGAGGGCGGCGTCGGGGGTAAGGCCTTCGCCGTCTGATCCTCCCGACAATAGATTGTCGTAGGCATCCGCGACGGCCGCGATTTCGCCGATAAGGGTGGGGATGGGGGGAGGCAGGCTTCGATCGCGTTGCAGCGTGTTGCCGCTTCTGAGGCCGCGGGGCAAACCGCCGCCGTCCTGGCGTTCATGATGTTCGTAGGCGACATGGGGCGCGAGGAGATCGGGATCGCCGCCGTTCTTGAGCAGTTCATATCCCAACCGTGTGTGATGCCGGATCATGTTGATCCGGCCCACGTTGGACTCCACGAACACCATCCCGATGTCGTGTAGCAGACACCCCGCTGCAAGCTGCCGCAATCGATCGTTGCTCAGGTTGACCGTCCGGCCGATCATGAGCGCGACAACGCACACATCCACGCTATGGTTGTAGAGTTGACTGTCGGCCGACTTGATGGAGGTGAGCCCCGCGAGGGTGCTCCGGCTTAATACCTCGCCGAGGATGCTCGTGATTACTTCATTGATGTTGGCAAGGGGACCGCGATTACTCAGCAGGACCCGCGCACCGTCGGAGTTGCACGCCTGTAGTACATCGTCGTAGGACTGCTTCTTTACAGCGCTGAACTGCTTCTCGATTTCCTCAAAGCTCTTCTTGACGGTTTGGGTCGCCAACGCCCGCGTCGCCGGGCTGATGTCTTCTTCCGGCGGCGTGCCGTCCTCGACTTCGGTATCTTGCACGAACAGGCGCGTGTAGCCTTTGGCCTTCAACGCTTGGATGTAGCTTTCGGAGAGGGTGACTCCCCGCTGAAGCAGCGTTTGCCCTTTTTCATCCAGCAACGCCCGGCCCACAACATTGCCCGGTTGCAGGTCGGCTACGCGAATAATACGCATTACTCTTTCCTGTCAGATGCGGATCGTATCAATGGTTCTCACACAGCGCCACGGATCTTTGCCAGTGGCGCGCTCCATGTGGAGTTTCACCGGCCCTTGGATGCTATATATCGGCGCCGAGGCCAATAAGCTGTAACGGGCCGGGCTGTTGGCCTCTTCGGAGTGGCGCCGGCATACGGTTCACTCCGGTTCAATGCCTTGATCCACGCTATACACGACGGAGACCGCGTAGTCTGGAAAGCGCTCGGCCACATGGCTGGCATGGTCCCGGGAAGCGCAAACGCCGTAGAGGGTGGGGCCGCTGCCGCTCATGGCCGCTGCCGCGCAGCCGGCATCGAGAAGGCGGTCCCGGACCTCGGCGAGGTGAGGGTAATCGGCGAATACGGGGCCTTCCATGCGGTTGAACACGGCGCCTTGAAAATCGCCGCGCCCCAACGCGCGGATGGCGGCGCGGAACGAGCGGGTTTTGCCGGCAAAGGCGGGTTCCGTGTTGCGCGTTAGGTGGAGACTGTTGTAGACGCGGCTCGTGCTTATGGCCAATGGGGGGTGCACCAGAACAAACCAAGTGAACGGGAGACGGGGCATGGGGTGCAGTTCTTCGCCGCGCCGGGTCGCGGCCCACGTGCCGCCCCTCAGGTAATAGGGCACGTCGCTGCCCAGCTCCAAGGCCAGCGTTTGCAGTTCGGCGCGGCTCAAATCGAGATCCCACAGGTAGTTGAGCGCCACGAGGGCCGCGGCGGCGTTGCCCGAACCGCCCGCCAAACCCGCGGCGATGGGGACGTGCTTGCGCAGGTAGATGTAGACGCCCTGGTTTGCCCCCGTGTAGTCGAGCAGCAAGGCAGCCGCGCGATAGGCGAGGTTGGCGCTGCCATCGTCCAGTTCGGCGGTGGAGCACTCCAGCGAGATGCCACCGGTCCGTTTGCTGAAACTCTGCGTGTCGTACAGGCTTACGGTCTGAAAGATGGTCTCGATATTGTGATACCCGTCACGGCGGCGATTCACCACATCCAGGTACAGATTGATTTTGGCGTAGGAGCGATAGGTGATGCCCTGGCCCATGGGCTGCTTTCCCCCCTTTCTTATGAGGTAAAGACCATGCGCGCCCTGGCGAGGAGCGCCGCCGCTGTATGGTAGCGTTAGAAATTGCGGGATCGCAATATACTGATGAGCAAGGCGACCCCGAGGAGGCCCGCCACGGAATAGCCGGCCAACCCGATGGGGTACAGCCCGATGTCCGCCGCGAGCAGCATGCTCGAGCCCACGATGATTGAACCGGCAATAACGCTGAAGGTAAGGCGGTTGCTGGCGCGGTCCGTTACGTTGGCGAGATGCTCCAACCCTTCATGATTGAGCTGGATGCGCAATCGGCCGCGTCTCAGCATGCCAAGGAGCTGTTGGACCTCCCGCGGCACTTCCCGGCCCAGCCGTAGCATTTGGATGGCGTTCTGCTGGGCGTCTTCCGCCAGTTGCCGCGGGCTGAAACGATTCCGGATGACTTCCTCCGCATACGGTTGGAGGATGGGCACCATGTTGAGTTCCGGATTGAGCGCGTGGCCCGTGGATTCAATGGTGGCCAACGCCTTCAGCAGCAAGGAGAAGCGCGGGGCCAGCTCCATCCGGTGCCGCCGGAGGGTGTTCGTGAGCTGTTCGATGACTCGGCTAACGTCCGCCCGCCCCAGGATGGTTTGGGCCTCAAACGCGATGAAGTCAGCCACCTCGTGGGTGAGGGCGGTGCGGTCCACCATGTCGGCGGTCGTGGTGAACCGTAGCATCACTTGCACACATCCCTCGGGATCATCTTGGAAAATGCTGCGCAGGAGTTCGGCGATGGCTTGAACGTCGGGCCGCTCGAGGTGCCCCACCATGCCGTAGTCCAGGAAGGCGATGCGGTTGTCTTGCATCACCATGATATTGCCGGGGTGAGGGTCCGCGTGAAATAGGTGGAACTTGAAGACTTGCTTGCAGATCGTGTCGCACCCCGTGGCGGCGACTTGCTTGGGATCGCAGTTTAGCCGTTCGTAGGCGTCGAGGTTATCCACGCGCTCGCCGTGGACGTAGTCCATCGTGATAACGCGGCCGCTGGACCTATCCCGGTACACTTTGGGAACGAAGACGTGGGTGTCGCCCGCGTAATTCTCCCGAAAGCGCTCAATCAACCTGGCCTCGATGGCGAAATCGAGTTCCCGGTGAATCGAACGCCCGAACTCGTCCACGGTGGCGACGGGGTCTATCCACTGAAAATCGGAAACGTGATCCACAATCCACTCGGCAATGCGCCGTATGAGATTCAAGTCGGACTCAATGACGGCCCGAATTCCTGGACGCTGAATCTTCACCACCACGTCCGCGCCGTCGTGAAGCCGCGCGTGGTACACCTGGCTGAGGCTGGCCGCGGCCATCGGCGTATAGGTAAACTCGGCGAACAAGCTTTCCACGGAGATGCCGAGGTCCCCCTCGATGACGGGGCGGATTTCCTCGAAGTCCACGGGGTCAACCTTGTCCTGAAGGTAGGAAAGAGCGGCGCAGATCTCGTGACCTACGAGGTCAGGGCGGGTGCTCAAGATCTGGCCCACCTTGACGAAACTGGGACCCAGCTCGGTCAAAGCCGCACGCAGCCGCCGCCCAAAGGTCTCGGGTTCCCCGCTGGGCGCCTCGATGACGCGCAGACCCTGCAGCAGCTTGGCGGGCAAGCCTTCGTGAAGCCCGATGCGGCGCACGAGATCGGCGAACCCGTGCCGGACCAGCACCTGAATGACTTCGGCCAGGCGCACGGCGTTGCCCACGCGTTTTCCAAGGGTTTGATAATGCACGGCGGTCTGTCCCACTTTCCGGTTGGAATTGATTTCCGATAAGCCCCCAAAGGGGCGGGCGTCACGGGCCAAGCGTTCCGTCCCAAGGATACCATCCCCCTTGCTCCACCTTCGACAAACGAGGAGCAACCTCAAGCGCCGGGTAAGTGGTTGCTCCAGGGAACATCATCCCCCTTGCTCCCCCTTCAAAGGGGGAATTTCCCAATCCAAAGCCGTCACACCGGCTGGGCCGTTGTTCACCCAACAGGTGAGCGAACCAATTCCCCGTTGGAAGGGGGTGGCCCGTAGGGCCGGGGGATGTAAACGCCCCGCATACTGCCGTATCCGGCGATTGGGGGAGCAAGGGGGCTACTATATGACGCATCAATCGCCAAGCAAGGACG
>JAWOFY010000146.1:0-9508 GCA_046497285.1 Candidatus Hydrogenedentota bacterium | reverse complement strand
GACAGACCTCACCTTCGAAGGCGAGGGCGGCGATAGTACATGTGTTGCTTCTAGACCCGTATCGGGCCTATTATCAACGCCAGGTGGAACGGGTCACGGGGCTGAGCATTCGGGCAGTGCAACGCGAACTGGATCGGCTGGTTTCGATGGGCCTGTTCTACCGTCGGGAGGAAGGCAATCGGACCTATTATCACGTGGATCGAGCGTTCGTGGTTTTTGACGAGCTTCGAAGCATGGTGCTTAAGACGGCTGAGCCGGTCGCCCGTTTACGCGGGCGGGTTGCGATGGATGGGGCCGTGCGGCAAGCGTTCCTGGGGCCGGATGGGCTTCACGTTCTGCTCGTGTGTGAAGACGGCCAGCGGCCGGTGGGGTGGAAGGAAGAGGATTTCATGTTTGAGGTGCTGGGTTGCGCAGACTTCATCTGTTGTTTGAGCGCATCTCCAAAGCGGCTTGAGCCGTATCTCGCACGGGGCGAGGACTTGCTTGGACGAAGAGACGACATTTTGTGGCGCCGCATCGAGGAAGTAGGATATAATGTGGCGAAACGAAAAGGGGTGGCTTAATCATGGAGACTATACAGCAACTCGAGAAACTGTGTGAATCGTGGTGGGACCACGGCCCTGAGCCGGACCGCCGCAAGCAGACTCATTTCGCGCACCAATTCCTGACGTTGTTGGGATGGGGACAGCCGGAGCCGCTTGCGAAGGAGGACGAGGATGAGGAGTCCTCTCTCGCCGTGTCGTTCTCGTTATCCGGCGGCGGCCGGGCCATTTTGGCTCATTTCGTGGCGCCTGGCATTCTGGAGCCGCCCGGCACGCTTGTCGATTCCAATTTGGACTTTTGTTGCGCCACCCGCATCCTTGCGGATGAGGGGTATGAATATAACGCGGATTACGTTTTCATAACCGATCTGTCCCGCTCTTATCTCTATGACATGCATACCGAAGAACTCCTTCTAGGGGCCAATGGGGCTGATGAGTTCAAGGGCGAATTCGCGCAAAGCCTGCAATACGACGCCGTGGCTCAAGGGGCGCTGGACGAGTTGCGGCGCCAACCCCGGAGTTATACGGCGCGGCAATTGCGGGAATGGCGCCATCGCTGGGGAGACGCGTTCGCGCGCGAGGCCGGCGTGAACGAAGAGACGGCGGCCGCTTTCTTCGATCGGCTCGTGGTGGTGCGGTACTTGCTGGAAAGGGAAGTGCTGAAACGGCCGGGTTGGCGGCTACGGCAGGAGTTCTGCGAGCTGGTGGGGCAAGCAATGGAAGGCGAGCATAAGGATTCGGGAAAAGGCTTCGCGGGTCTGTGCCACGACATCTATTTTGACTGGCAAGCGGCGATCCTTGCCCCCTCGCCGCAACTCGACGTCTTGCACGGCCGCGATGATCTCGTGGGGCCATGTCTGGGCGAGTTCGCGTTGTTGGGCCGCGGAAAGTTTAACGCCAACACCATATTGGAAAGCTTCAATTACGGACCGGCGGACGAGAAAGCGCGGGTGCGAATGATTCCCGAGGAGAACCATCAACGCCGCAGTTTGTTGAACAAGGCCACGCCCGCCACGGTGGATCAACTCCAGATGGAAATCGACGTGCTGGACGAAGGCTACCGGGCCATCCCCCATTGGTTCGACGCGCTTGTTGAGGTGTACCAGCGGTTGGAGAAGGGACTGCGGACCCAACAGCGGGCTTCTTCATCCGATGAAGACAATATGGACCTGCTGAAGTGGTCCGAGCACAGCGCGCGCCGCCCCCGCGCGCTCCAGGAACCGTATCAACACGCCGCTGAGCGCGGCTTGGTGATATACTGTGCGTCTCCACGGCAATGGCGAACCGCGCGGCTGGTGTTGTATCTACACTTAATTGGCCAGTATGACCAAGATCGGGACCGTTTCGTCCAATTTCCCCAAGTCGAGAGCGCTTTGAAGCCACGGCCGAAGACGTTATCCCGCGACCGGGAGCGAGGCGCGTTTCCCGAGGCGAGTGAATACCGGCAAAGCGGATAAGGGATGGATCGGATAAACGCAGTGACCAAAGAAGGAACCCGGGCGCGGGAATACCCTGTTCACGGGATAACTCTGTCTCATTCATCTTGATGTCCTCGTTGGTCGCGCTTGGAACTGGGAGTTGCTTTCACCCCACGGGTGAGCCCGTACGGCTGGGATCTTGCCGCCGTTCATGGAGCGCCTGGAAGGCGGCGCTTACGGTAGTACGAATCCTTAATCGGCGATTGGGGGAATAACGCTTCATTGAACCATTGGCGGCGATTCGGTATGCTGGGGGTTTTCCTGGCGCCTTTCTGGAGGAAAGGGGGCATGTTCCATCGCCGCCGCCCACGGACGGGCCGGCCCTCGGCACGTTCCGGCGCCTAATAATCGCAGCTTCAGTCCCGTTTTTTTACACGGCTACCTACAGGGAATTTCACGGTGCGTGGTTTCGTACGATTTCTCCCCGGCTTGTTCTCCCATGACATGGGAATTGATTTGGGGACGGCAAACACCCTTGTATATGTCAAGGGCCAAGGGATAGTGCTTAGTGAACCTTCGGTTGTCGCCATCAACAAGGACACCAACCGGGTCCGGGCGGTGGGCAACGAAGGTAAAGACATGATCGGCCGGACGCCGGGCAACATCATCGCCATCCGGCCCATGCGCGACGGGGTTATCGCCGACTTCGAAGTGACCGAGGCGATGCTGAAATACTTCATCGAAAAGGTGCATAACCGGCGGCACTTGGTGTGGCCGCGGGTGGCCATTTGCGTGCCCTCGGGCATCACGGCGGTGGAGAAACGGGCTGTTACAGAGAGCGCCTTGCAGGCCGGGGCGAAACATGTGTTTACTATCGAAGAACCGATGGCCGCCGCCATCGGCGCGGGCTTAAGTGTTCAAGAGCCTCAGGGCTGTATGATCGTGGATATCGGCGGCGGAACCACGGAGGTGGCGGTGATATCGCTGGGCGGCATTGTGTTCGTGAAGTCAGTGCGTGTCGCAGGCGATGAAATGGACCAGGCCATCATCCAGCATCTTAAGCGGACGTACAACATGATGGTTGGCGAACGCACGGCCGAGGAAATCAAAGTGACCATCGGTTCGGCGTTTCCGCTTAAGGATGAGCTGGAAATGCAAGTCAAGGGCCGGGATCAGGTGATGGGCTTGCCGAAGATTCTTACGATTACTTCCGAAGAGATCCGGGAGGCCCTGCGCGAACCGGTTAGCGCCATTGTTGACGCGGTGCGCGTCACGCTTGAGCGTACGCCGCCCGAGCTGTCCGCGGATATCGTGGATCGCGGACTGGTTCTGGCGGGTGGCGGAGCCATGTTGCGCGGATTGGAGCAGCTGCTTTCCAAAGAGACCGGGCTTCACGTAACGGTTGCTGAAGACCCTCTCACTGCGGTAGTCTTGGGGACAGGAAAGTATCTGGAAGGACTAAAGAATTTCCGCGAAGACGAGGCCTAGGCTGGTGTTACTGAGTTTTTCCTTGCCGCGTCGGCTGAGAGGACAACGCTCGACGATACTATTTGCAATTTTAGTGGTGTGCTGTTTGGCTTCCTTGGCTTCAGGGGCGCAAGCGGTGGTTATCGGGGACGCCCTTCGCACGGCGGGTTCCGTGGCGGCCTATCCTTTTTGGAAGGGGCTCACGGCGGCGCAAAACGCCCTGCATGGCACTTCGGCTTTCTTCCTTGAATATGGAGCGGCCCAGCGGGAGGCGGAAGCTTTGCGGCATGAGGTGACGGATCTTACCCGCGCGCTGACCGCCTTGGACGAATTGCGCGCGGAGAACGAGCGGCTCAGGGAGATGCTGGAATTCGTGCGTACGGAGCCGCGTTTTACCGTTGAACCGGCGGAAGTGATAGGACGGTCCTTTGAAGGGGCCCTCACTATTGATCGAGGAGGCGTTCACGGGGTGCGAGAAGCCATGTGCGTGCTCACGCAGGACGGCGTGGTGGGCATGGTGGCGAAAGTGGAGCCTTTCTTTAGTCACGTCTATACGCTGCATCACTCCCAGTGCCGCGTTGGGGCCATGATTCCTCGTAACCGCGTCCGCGGCATCCTGCATGGCGGGGGAAGCGCTCAGCGCCCAGTGAGCACCATGCAGTACATCGACATTAAGGACGACGTCCGCCCCGGGGATGAGGTGGTGACAAGCGGGGGCAGCATTTTCCCCAGCGGATTCCCTGTCGGCAGGGTGACGCGGGTCGAGTTCGACAGCGAGTCGCTGCTGAAGACCGCCTTTATTGAGCCCGTCCTTGACCCCTACAGCCTGGACGAAGTGTTTGTCTTGCGTGCGGCTCCGCCTTCTCCAGAGGAATTGACCGGAGAAGACGGAGGAGACGGGGGAGACAATTCGTTGTACGCCCTCCCCGACAATCGCAGCATCCAAGAGCGATACGCCCCGTAATCAAGCTCACTCCAAAAACCGGGATAGAAGAACGTGGCGAAGGCGGCCAAAACGCTCCCTCTCACCTCGGATTCCTCGAACCTCAACACAAAGAGGCCGCGATCAAGGCTGAAAAGGCGCGTATGGGCAAGAACCTAACATGGGCGGTCGTGGTGCTGCTGGCTGCTCTATTACAGACGACTTGGCTTGAATCCCTCCGTCTGCGGGGAGTCTTGCCCGATCTCGTGGTGCTGCTGGTCGTGTATTTCGCCATTGTGGACGGCGAAGAGCGCGCTATGTTTACAGGGCTGTTGGGCGGTTTTTTGTACGACATTATTGGCGACGCCACATTGGGCCACCACATCCTGGCGCTAGTCGTTACGGGGTATCTGACGGGCCGGATCGCCACCCGCCTAATCACCGAACATCCCGCCGTTAAAGGAGGGCTGGTCTTCGGGGCAAGCCTTGTTAATGGATTTCTACACACCGTGGTTCTGTATATTGAGACTCCCCAGATAAACGCCCTGAACACCTTGGCTTCACGCGTGGTGCCCGCCGCCTTTTACACAACGCTAGTGACGCCTTTCCTTTTTGTTGTTCTGGACTGGTCTCTGCGGCGGTTTCAACCGGCGCATGGAGGGTTCTCCTGATGCTTGATCAGCCTGAAAAGAAGCGCTATCCCGATTTTTCCAAGCGTGTGCGCCTTCTGGGCGTGGCGCTTTTTATAGCGTTGTGCGTTCTTGCGGGCCGTTTGTGGCAGCTTCAAATTATTGAAGGCGAACACTATAGCCGGCAGGCGGAAAGCAACCGGTTGCGGCCTCAAGTGCTTGAAGCTCCCCGGGGTATGATTTATGGCCGGGACTCCAGCATTGTCTTGGCGGATAACCGGGCCGCCACCGACCTTATGTTTATCTCGGCGGAGGCCGAGGATCCGGAGGCGGTGGCTGAGCGGTTGGCGGAACTTATCGATATTGATCCCAAGGCATTTCTGGAGAAGGTAGAGGAGCACCAACGTCAGCCCTACACGCAAATCCCCGTGAAACGCGACATCAGCCGCACTGCGCTGACCCGGGTCGAGGAGCATTCCTATGCGCTGCCCGGTGTTTTCACGGTGGTCCGTCCGCAGCGCCGCTATTTGTACGGCTCCACGGCCGGCCAACTGTTGGGCTATCTTGGTGAAATTGGTCCCGAAGAACTTGAGGAATCGCAGCCCGCTTACAAAATGGGAGATCGCATTGGCCGGGCAGGCGTCGAGCGTTACTACGAAGACCGTTTGCATGGGACCGATGGCCAGCTTCTGATGAACGTCTATGCCTCCGGGGTTCCCCAGGTTCGCACGGACGCCTACGGGCGCCCCTATATCGAAACCGATAGTTTTGGCCGGCGGCTTCGTCAAGAGACCCAATATCCGCCGGAATCGGGCGAGGCCCTCCATCTTACCCTTGACATCAAACTTCAAGCGTTTGCGGAGGGGCTTCTTGAGGGCGAACAGGGAGCGATTGTGGTGCTTAACGCCGAGACCGGCGAGGTTTTGGCCATGGCGAGCCAACCCACGTATGACCCCAGTGTCTTTGTCAGGCATGGCGAGGATGAGGCGCGAAAGGAGGCGCTCAGCGACCCGGATGAGCCCATGAAGAACCGGGGGTACCAGGACACGTATCCGCCCGGGTCCATTTTCAAGACCGCCATGGCGGCGGCAGCGTTGGAAGAAGGGGTTTTGGACCGTGAAACCCAGTACTTCTGTCCGGGCCATTTTCAAATCAATAACCGGGGGAGACGGTGGCACTGCTGGCGGCGGAGCGGGCACGGGCATGTGCGGTTGGACGAAGCCCTTGCCCTCTCCTGTGACGTCTATTTTTATAATCTTGGCTTGGAGTTGGGTGTCGATCGTATTCATGAGTGGATGACCCGGTTTGGTCTGGGTAAGAGCACGGGTATAGACTTGCCTCGGGAACACACGGGGTTGATGCCCTCACGCGAATGGAAGCGAGAAACGCGCCAGCCGCACTACCCCAACGAGCCCTGGGAATGGAACTGGTACGACGGTAATACGTTAAACCTGTCCATAGGCCAGGGAGCGAGTACAGTCACCCCGCTGCAAGCGGCGGTCATGACGGCGGCGTTTGTGAATGGAGGGCGGCGGGTCTATCCCTTCATAAATCAAGAACACGGCCCCGCCCGCGTCAGCGAGCCTTTTTTGCAGGCCGAGACCGTCGAGGCGGTTTGGAACGGGATGCGCATGTGCGTGGAAAAAGAGGACTATCCCTCCGGGACCGGGAATCGCGCCAAGGTCGATGGGGTGGCCATCGGTGGCAAGACGGGGACCTCTCAGAACGTCGGACTCAATCATCTTGAGCAATACGGAGACAACGTCGAGGATATCCCCTACGAAATGCGCCATCACGCCTGGTTCGTTGCAGGCGTGCCGGACGAAGATCCCCCGATAGCTTTAAGTGTGCTTGTCGAACACGGCCATAGCGGCAGCCGTGCGGCGGCGCCCTTGGCGCGCGAAATCATTGATTACTTTTACACGTATCGCGCCCCATCCGAATCCTTGCTCGCTGCTAAAGGCGAGGCCGAAGAACAATGAGTTCCGTTACCCATGACATCGATATCATGGATGCTCACATCGGTGTTTTTAATTATCGCAATCTCTTTCGGGCCGATCGCATCCTTATGATGCTGGCGCTTGCGCTTGTGATGGTGGGCCTTTTGACGCTGTACAGCGCGAGCCGTAGCGCCTCTTCCGAAATTCCCTATTATGTGAAACAACTGGTTTACTTTGGCGTAGGGGCTGTTGTTGCGGCCGTAATTGTAAGTTTTGACTATCGGTTTCTCATCTCTTTCGCCCCGTTTTTTTATGTGCTGTGCTTGGTGTTGCTCATCCTTGTGGAATTCTTCGGCATCACCGTGAAAGGCGGGCAACGCTGGCTGGGTGTGGGGCCGTTTACGTTTCAGCCTTCGGAATTCACCAAATTGGGTTTGGTGTACATGCTAGCGTGGTACTTCCATACCGTTCAGCACCGCATTCGCTCACTCCCGTTTTTTCTCTTGGCTTTTGTGATTGCCGGCATTCCTATAGGCTTGATTCTGAGGCAGCCCAATCTGGGCACCGCCGCGCTCCTTGGCCCCGTGCTTTTTGTGATGTTGTACGTGGCGGGGTGTAAGCGGTGGCATTTGGTCGCGGTGGTTATCGTTGGCTTGGCCGCCATTCCCGTGGCCTGGACCCAACTCGAAGACTATCAGAAGGAGCGTGTCCTCACCTTTGGCGATCCGGCTGCAGATGCCCGCGGAGACGGGTGGCAGACGGTCCAAACCATGATCACGGTCGGCAGCGGCGGGATGTGGGGCAAAGGATTTCGCGAAGGCACACAAACCCACCTCAGCTTCCTTCCCGAACACCACACGGATTTCATATTCGCCCTATTGGCGGAGGAAATGGGATTTCAGGGGGCGGTGGTGGTTCTAGCCTTGTTTGGGGCGTTGCTGTGGCGGGGCCTTGTTCTTGCCCAGGGTTCGCCGGAGTTGCAAGGCACGCTGGTGGGGGTGGGAGCCGTGACCATACTGGCGTTGCACGTGTTTGTGAATATCGCGATCACCATTGGCCTGATGCCCGTGACTGGGATACCCTTGCCTTTCCTGAGTTATGGCGGCACGTTTTACCTAACGACCATGATGTGCGTCGGAGCCATGTTATCGGTTAATGTAAGAAGGGGCATGTTTTCCGAAACGGAGGGGGGATAACGGCGGGGCAGGCTCGCCCAAGCGCCGGCCAAACGCGCCCCTGCCATTATTCATGGCGTTGTGAAACCCAAAAACTGGTAGGCCGCCGCAAATGGCTACATGGAGAGTTAAACTCAGCCGCGTTGGCGGCGCACGGTGGCAGACGCCTCAAGATTTTGTCAACGCTGTGCGTGATGCGGCGCTCGCGGGGGGCTTGCCCTTGCAGCGCGCCAAAGGGGATCGGGGGGCTTGGCGGGTCACGGCCGGGGCGCCGCCGGCGGTCGGGCAACGTAGCCGCGGCGATTACGTGGACCTGGAGCTAGAAGGCCCCTTGACGGCCCGTACCGCTTCTGCGCGACTCCGGGCGCACTTGCCGCAGGGCATGGAGCTCCTTTGGATGGGCCAGTTGCCGCCGGGTGCTTCAGCCATTCACTGCGCGGTCCAGTCCATACGCTACGCCGTATGGAACATGGGGTGGGACTCAAGTCGCATCGCCGCCTTTGAAGCCGCTGCTGACTGGCCGTGTTTGCGCAAGAAACAAGACAAGATCCAAGAATTTGACCTGAAAATCTGTATTTCCCGGCTGGAAGCGGATGGTCCTCAACTTCGTTTTGACACCGCCGTGCGCGCAGAAGGGGTTCCCAAACCCTACGAAATTGTCTCCGCCCTCTTCTGCATCCCGCGCGCCGAGGCCATCCTGCTCCCCGTGGAACGGCTGGGAGTCCGGCTTGACAGAAGCCGGCCCAGCCAGACTTTGGAGCATGTATGACAGAATTGGTAATCAACACAAGTCCGCTTGAGACGCGGATTGCCCTTCTCGAGGATAAACGCCTGGTCGAGCTTAACGTGGAGCGCCAGGAGAGCCGCAGCGTCGTAGGCAACATATACAAGGGCCGGGTGGACGCCATTGTGCCCGGCATCCAGGCGGCGTTTGTCGATATCGGCTTCGAGAGGAACGGCTTCCTGTATGTGTCGGACATCGCCGGCAGCGAAGGGACAGGCGACTTTGACTTTGTGGAAGGCACCGCCCGTCCGCGGGGCCGCCGCCGCCCCCCCAGCATCGAGAGCATGCTGAACAAAAACCAGAACATTATGGTTCAAGTGGCCAAGGACACCTTGGGAACCAAAGGCGTGCGGCTGACGAACTTCGTCACGCTTCCGGGCCGGTACCTGGTGCTGATGCCTACCGTTAAGAACCTCGGCGTCTCACGAAAGATCGAGAACGATAAGGAGCGCGACCGTCTCAAGGGCATCCTGAAATCCATCCGGCCGCAAAACGTGGGCCTCATTATGCGCACCGCCGCCGAAGGCAAGAGCAAGAAGGACTTCGAGAGCGACCTAAAGTACCTTATGAAGGAATGGTCCAAGGCGAAGAAGCGCATGGAAAGCATGAAGGCGCCTTGCCTGATACACGA
>JAWOFY010000142.1:0-5321 GCA_046497285.1 Candidatus Hydrogenedentota bacterium | reverse complement strand
CGTCAACTCAATTGCCGGGCGGTGTTCACGGAGAAGGACACCGAGGGCCAGCCCGTACTGAAGCGAGGCTTCACCCTAAAACCCGCCACGCGCACCCTCGGGGTGGAGGACATCGTGACCACGGGCGGCTCCGTGCGAAAGGCCGCCGAACACCTCCAACAACGCGGGGCGGAGATCGTGGGTATCGGTTGCCTCATCGATCGCGACGGCGGCCGGACCGATTTCGGCCCCATCCCCTACCGCTACCTCTCCTCCATCGAGATGGAGAGCTGGGAGCCCCACGAGTGCCCCCTCTGCCGTGAGGACCAGCCCCTGACCGATCCCGACGACCTCGTAGTGGACGATGGCTGATCGCCGCTCGAAGCAGAGCGTGCGAAGCCCTTTATTGGACATGATTTACAAGATTGACTGGATTAGGTCAAGGGTCGGGCATTCAGGATGGCTACACAATCATTCGTGTTCGTCCATGGCTTAATCTTGTCAATCATGTAAATCATGTCGATTCCAGCCCGTTATCCTTCAAGCGCAGCGAAGCCACGGCTTCCATGTGGGGCGTGTGGGGAAAGAGGTCAACGGCTTCCATGTGCTCAATGGCGTAGGCCTCGCTCAAGGAGTCCATTTCGGACGCCAAATTGGCGGGTTTGCACGATACGTACAGGATGCGCGGCGGAAGCCATTGGAGCAACCGTTTCAGCGCCTTGGGATGCATGCCCGCACGGGGAGGATCAAGGACGACAGCGCTATCCGGCGGACAGGCCCCCTCTTCCGCGCGGTCGCGGAGCCAGGTCTCCGTCTTGGCGGTGATGAACTTCACGTTCTCGATGCCGTTTTGTTGCATGTTGATGCGGCCGTCCTCCGAGGCTTCCGCCACGCTTTCCACCGAACAGACAGACTCCACGAGGTCTGCGCAGGTCAACGCTATACCGCCCGATCCCCCGTAAATGTCATAGAGTTCGCGCGGCGCAACGGTTTGCACCCATTGCCGAATCTTGCTGTAGAGCAGTTCCGTCGCTAGCGTGTTGGTCTGGAAGAAACTCATCGGCGAAATCCGGAACATTAGGCGCCGTTCCCCCTCGTTCGCCGGCACGTGCAATGCTTCTTCGATCCAAGGCGCGCCATGAAGCAGATGCAGTTCTTCGGCCTCGGCCACGTCAGAGAGCTTGCGATGAATCCCCCAATAGATGCTATCAGCGGGGTAAGCGGCGAGAACGGCGTCAACAAAGGCCTGCTGGTCGAACTCCCCGTCGTGCGTGATAAGCGCCACCATGCGCTGCCCCGTACGCTTACCCTCCCGCACAAGCAGGATCTTCAGGAACCCCTCCTTGCGCCGGCTGTCGAAGGCCTTGAGCCCGTGCTCCCGAACGAACGAGCGAACACCTTTCAGAAGATCCGCGAGCTCGGGGGAAGCGATGCGGCATTCCTGAATCTCCAGCGGCATGTACCAGCGGCCCTTGCGCTTGAAACCCAGCACCGTTTCCCGCTCGAAATCCTTCGGCGGCGGCTCGGGGTAGAACTTGCGCCCAAAGGTGAGATCCACTTTGTTGCGGTAATACCATATGGCGGGGGAGGCGGTGATGGGAATAGGACCGCCCCAATAGGGCTGGAACAGCGCCTCCAGTTCCGCGCGTTTGGCCGCAAGCTGTTGGTCATAGGCGACGTCTTGGCTCCGGCAACCGCCGCATTCGCCGAAGTGCGGACATAGCTCGCCGGGAGTGGCGGAGATGTGGAATTCCGTGGTCATTGGCGCCTTGTTCCATTATGATAGTTATGTACGCGATTGCCGCCGTTATTGACAGACGGGATATCGCAGGGTGACAATGAACTGGGAAGACATTGCAGGGTTAGACGCGGCGGACTGTCTCCTCTAGACCCCTTGAGGCCTAGGGAGGTAGGGCTGAACCGTTACTCGAAGGATATCGCATGAATTTTGACGCCGAAGGCCGCCCTTACATCACCATCCGCACCTGCAACAACGAACAGGAAGCGGCCGTCATTGCTAGTTTTCTGGCCGCGAACGGGGTGGATGCCCGGACATCAAGCGAGGTGCCCCACGCCATCCTGCCCTTGACGGTGGGACGCTTGGCTTCGGTCGATATCCAAGTGGAGGAGGAAGACGCCGAAAGGGCTTCCCGCATCCTACACGAGTACGAAACGGATTTCGACAACACGCCAGAGCGTGGCGACACACCGTGCTGACTGCAAGCAGCATTTCCCCCCGTTAACTAGACCCCAACTTGTTGCGAAGCGACTGCAACTGATCGGCGAGCTGGGTGTTGATGTTCGCGGGCTCTTCCTCTCCTTTTGCCTTGTCTTGGCGTGGACGGGATTCAGGCTCCTTGCGGCGTTTTTCCTTCTGACGGCGTTTGCCGGCGCCGTCCGTCCGTTTCTCTCCCTCTCGCCCACTCTTTTCCTGCCGCGCGCGCCGCGCGCCGCTTTCTTCCTTGGCCGCCCCGGCCTTTTCCGCGCTAGCCGCCGCGGGCTTCTCGGCCCCCGCTTGCTCCCCGGCGCGTTTCTGCTGGCCGCGCTGGCTGCGTTTGCGCCCCTCGGGTTTGGGTTGCAGGGCCTTAATGCTCAAGGAAATGCGCGGCATCTGTTTGTCCACCTTGAGGACCTTCACGTTCACGATGTCGCCCACCTTTACCACGCTATGGGGATCGCGGACATAGTGATTAGCCAGTTGAGAGAGATGGACCAGTCCATCCTGATGCACGCCGATGTCGATGAACGCGCCAAAGTCGGTCACATTGGTTACGACGCCTTCGAGATCCATCCCCTCCTCTAGATGCTCCACCGAGGTTACGCCCTCCTTGAATTGAGGCGCCCGGAACTCCTTGCGCGGATCGCGGCCCGGCTTGAGAAACTCGGCCACAATATCCCGCAACGTCAGTACACCGATGGTTTCGGTTTGGAAGGGGGTAACATCGAAATCTTTCAATGCTTCCTTGTTCCCAATAAGGTCCGCCACGTTCACGCCGCACGCTTGCGCCATTTGTTCGGCCACGGGATAGGCCTCGGGATGGATGCCCGTGGCGTCGAGCGGATTCTCCCCGCCCTGGATGCGTAGGAACCCGGCGCACTGCTCAAACGTCTTGGGACCAACCCCATCGACTTCGAGCAACTGCTGCCTCGAGGTGAAGCCGCCAAGGGCCTCGCGCTTGGCCACGATACTGCGCGCTACGCCCGCCTGAATGCCGCTGACATAACGAAGCAGATGGGGCGACGCCGTATTCAGGTTCACGCCGACCCGGTTCACGCACGAGACCACGGTGCGGCGCAATCCTTCCCGGAGCTCTTTCTGGTTGACGTCGTGCTGATACTGTCCCACGCCGATGTGCCGGGGATCAATCTTCACGAGTTCAGCCAGGGGATCTTGCAAGCGCCGGGCTATCGAGATGGCTCCGCGTATCGTGAGGTCGAGATCGGGAAATTCCTCGCGTGCGACCTTGGAGGCCGAATAGATGGAGGCGCCCGCCTCGTTCACCAGCACACAGAAGATGTCATCGCGTTTCTGTTCCGCCAGCAACGGCCGAATGAAGGCGCTGGCTTCCCGGGCGCCCGTGCCGTTTCCGATGGCGACGGCCTGGATGGCGTGACGGTCGATCAAGTCCAAGAGCGTGTCCCGCGCCGTGGTGTCCTCGCTCTGGCCGGCAGGCGGATAGATGGTGGCCGATTCGCGGTACGCCCCCGTGCTATCCACCACCGCCAGCTTGCAGCCCGTGCGGATGCCGGGGTCCACACCTATGATGTTGATGGGACCGGCGGGGGGAGACAGAAGCAGGTTCTCGGCGTTCTCGCGAAAAACCCGGATTGCTTCCTCCTCTGCGCGCTCGCGGACCGTGCTAGTTACTTCGTTTTCGAGCGAGGGCCGCAGCAACCGGCGGTAAGCGTCGCTGGCGACTTGGCGCAAAAAGGCGTCGTAGGGGCTGCCGGGCGTCCGAATGAGGTCGGCCGCGATAGACTCAATGACCTGGTCATCGTCCATCTCCAACTCCATCCGCAACGTCCCTTCCTTGGAGCCCCGCACAATGGCGAGAAACCGGTGCGAGGGGATCTTGCTCACGGGCTCGCGGAAGTCATAATACGTTTCGAATTTGGTTTTGCGTCCTTCCGCGTTCTTGGTGGCGTGGGCCGCGATTTGCCCTTCCTTGGCCATCTGATCCCGCAACCGGGCCCGCAGATCGGTGTTGAGAGATACGCGTTCAGCCAGAATATGCTGGGCGCCTTCGAGCGCCTCTTCGGCCGTGTTGATCCCCTTTTCGGCGTCGATGTAGGCTTGCGCCGCCTCTTCCGGCGGAGTCCCCTCGGGAGCCTGCGCCCAGATGAGGTCGGCCAGCGGTTCAAGGCCTTTCTCACGGGCCGTGGTCGCCTTAGTGCGGCGCCGCTTCTTGAAGGGCAGATAGAGATCCTCGAGGGTGGTCTTGTCGACGCACGCCTCGATGCGTTCGCGGCGCTCGTCCGTCAGTTGATCCTGTTTCGCAATCGCGTCCAGGACCGTCTTCTTGCGTTCCTCGAGTTCCTTGTAGTACGTCGCCCGTTCAAGGATCCGTTCAAGCTGAACCTCGTCCAGGTTGCCGGTCACATCCTTGCGGTAGCGGGCGACGAACGGAATCGTGGCGCCTTCATCAAAGAGGGCAACCGACCGGGCGGCCTGTTGGTGTGTTACGCCGCCCTCTTGGGCGACCCGCTCGACGAATTTTGTGTCAATCATATTCCCCTTGTCTCCACATAAGGGCCTTGGCCCAGAGGCGCGGGACATGGCGGATCCCTTCTCCCCCACCCCTTGCTGTTGCCGCCTCAGACATCACGATTCCTTGTGCATGTAAACGCTGAAGGAGTTCCAAGCATGCGCATCCGGCTATATTGGGGTCGCGCTCCATGGGATGCATTAGGGAGTTAACCCTGCGCTCCCCACATTAAAAACGCGCGCTCTACTATACACCAAGATTCATAACTCGGGCGAAAAAACATGGTCGCCCCCTCTCCAACCCTATCATCGCACGTCACGATAGCATGGCACAAGCCTGCAATCAACACAGCAGCGCCTCTGCACCGGTGGCCGTTCATGCGGAATCGCAAAAGGGTTTGGGGTGACGTAGGGCCGAAGCGGCTTCCCGGTATACGTTTTCGAACTTGTTGAGGGCGGGATGGAGACTTCTGGAAAGGGTTTAGGAGGGGAACGAAGGCGCAGCGTTGTGAGACAATAAAGCGCTCGCCCCGGATAATTGATACTGCACCCCGATGGAGGCGTCTCGATGCGGTCCAAGGGCGTGGCCCAGCTGCTCGGTAATCTGGGGGTGACCAAGCCCCCACAGCCGGCCCTA
>JAWOFY010000124.1:0-3118 GCA_046497285.1 Candidatus Hydrogenedentota bacterium | reverse complement strand
GCGCTGATTAACTTAGTTTTTCTCGTGTGTCATTCAACTCTGGCATCCGGAATAGCACTGCGGGATAGCTGCTTTGTTCGGCCGTGGTTGAGAGGCCAGGAATTTGTAACTAACGAAGGATATTTGCTATGGGTAAGAATGTCATCGTAGCTCAGGCCGGCGGGCCCACGCCGGTTATCAACAGTTCCTTGCGCGGCGTCATCGAGACGTGCCGTGAGTTTCCGGAAACCTTCGGGACCATCTATGGCGCCTGGCACGGCATTGAGGGCGTGCTGAGCGAGGAGCTACTCAACCTATCGGACCAGGATCCCGAGGAAATCGCCCTGCTTCGTTATACCCCCGCTTCCGGGTCTGTGGGGACGTGCCGGTACAAGTTGAAGGAACACCAAGACGAAGACTTCCAGCGAATCATCGACGTCTTAAAGGCGCACGATATCGGCTACTTCATTTACACCGGCGGCAACGACTCCATGGATACCGCCAACAAGGTGAGCACCCTTGCCGCCGAGCAGGGGCTTGACCTCGTCGCCGTGGGCGTGCCCAAGACCATTGACAACGACGTGGGCGACACCGACTTCAAACTCATAGACCACACGCCCGGCTATGGCAGCGTGGCCCGCTATTGGATGGGGGCGGTGCAAAACGCCAACGAAGAGAACATGGGCTCCTCCCCTTCCGATCCGGTGCTTGTGCTTCAGGCCATGGGCCGCAAGATTGGCTATATCCCGGCGGCGGCGCGGTTGGCGGATCCCAAGCGCGAGATGCCCTTGCAAATTTATATGGCGGAAGCCGGCGTCACCGCCGAGCAAATGCTGGACCATGTCAATGACCAGCTCAAGCGCGACGGCCGCTGCATCGTCGTGGTCAGCGAAGGCTTCACCGTGGGTGACATCGGTGCGACGCGGGACGGCTTTGGCCATGTGCAGTACAGCGCGTCGAAGACCACTGTCGCCCAGCAAGTGGTGACGATGCTTAACGAGCAAGGCATCGCCGCGCGTGGCGCCGCCCGGGGGCAAGTGTCGGGCACGGACCAGCGTGACACGTGCGCCTATGCCAGCATTGTCGACCTGGATGAGGCGCACAAGGTTGGCCAGAAAGCCGCCTTGCTTGCCCATGAAGGCGAAACAGGGTATATGGCGACCATCCTTCGAACGCCGGGATACATCTATAACGTGACGTACGACCGCGTTCCGCTCGGCGAGGTCGCCAACAGTGAGCGAACGTTTCCCGAGAAGTGGCTCACGCCAAACCGCATCGACGTAACCGATGAATTCATCCGCTACGCCCGTCCTCTCGTGGGCGAGGATTGGCCCAGCGTTCCGCTGGTGAGCGGCCGCCAACGGTTCACGCGTTTCAAGCCGCTCTTCTCGGAGAAGAAGCTCCCGGCCTACGAACTGCAAGCCCTGCGGAAGTGAACAGCCGGGGACGACGGCCTCCCTTGAAAAGGGAGCATTTCTGCAATGGATACGACAGAAGCTATAGATTCGGCGCGCCGGTTCGCTCACCTTGTGACGGAGCGCTTGGATGTCGAGGAAGTGTTTCTCTTCGGTTCGTGCGCCACGGGGTGGGCTACCGAGGACTCAGACATTGACCTTGCCGTCATCGTGCATGAAATCGAAGGCGACATCCTTGAAGCGAAGACGCAGCTTTTCCGTTGGCGTCACGAGATCGATGTTCGCCTGGAGCCGTTGTTAATGGAGTCCACGCGGGATCCCAGCGGGTTTCTTGAGCATATACGGGCGTCGGGGATTGAGCTTTATCCCGAGGACAAGGCCGGCGCGTCCGTTGGGTCTGGCGGTTCGCGGTAGGATGGATATAATAACCAACAACCAGCACAAAGGGAGATAGACCATGAGCAAGGAAATGGATATCGGACTGGTCGGACTCGCCGTGATGGGCGAGAACCTGGTCCTAAATATGGAGAGTAAGGGGTTCGGCGTGGCGGTCTACAACCGCACCGTGTCGAAAGTGGACGACTTTATTAACGGACGGGCAAAAGGTAAGAACATTGTGGGGTGCCACAGCGTCGAGGAACTCTGCAATAGCCTTAAACGCCCCCGGAAGATCATGATCATGGTGAAAGCGGGCAACCCGGTCGACGCGTTTATCGAGCAGATCCTGCCGTACCTCGAGCCTGGCGACATACTCATCGACGGTGGCAACAGCCATTTTCCCGACACCATCCGCCGGACGAAATATCTCGAGGAGAAGGGGCTGCGCTTCATTGGTACGGGCGTGTCCGGCGGTGAGGAAGGCGCGCTCAAGGGGCCTTCCATTATGCCCGGCGGTTCGCCGGAGGCATGGGAACACGTCAAGCCCATCTTCCAGGGCATTGCCGCCCGCACAAGCGACGGCGAGCCCTGCTGCGACTGGGTCGGCGAAGGCGGAGCGGGCCATTTTGTGAAGATGGTCCACAACGGCATCGAATACGGCGACATGCAGCTCATTTGCGAGGTCTATCAGCTCATGAAAGATGGCCTCGGAATGAGCAATGAAGAGATGTATCAGGTTTTTGATGAATGGAACAAGGGCGAACTCGAATCCTATCTGATTGAAATCACGCGCGATATCCTTGGGTACAAGGACGAAGACGGCAATTATGTTGTTGACCGCATCCTCGATACCGCCGGCCAGAAAGGCACGGGCAAATGGACTGGTATTGAGGCGCTGAATCTGGGACAGCCTCTGACGCTAATTGGCGAGGCCGTTTTCTCCCGGTGTTTGTCCGCCCTGAAGGAAGAGCGTGTGGCGGCGTCTAAGGTGCTTGAGGGCCGGGTGACGGCGTTCGAGGGCGACAAGAAGGCTTTCATCGACGACATGCGCCAAGCGCTGTACGCCTCGAAGCTCGTGAGCTACGCCCAAGGCTATCAGCTTATGCGCGAAGCCGCCAAGGAGTACGGCTGGCATCTGAATTACGGCGGCATCGCCCTCATGTGGCGGGGCGGTTGCATCATCCGGTCGGTGTTCCTGGGCAAGATACGCGACGCCTTTGAAAAGGATCCCGATCTCACGAACCTGCTGCTGGATCCGTTCTTCAAGGACGCTGTGGTGAGCGGACAATCCGCATGGCGGCGGGTGGTGGCCCAAGCGGCTGGAATGGGGATACCGGTTCCCGCCA